>CAZCKG010000003.1:21933-47425 GCA_964498825.1 uncultured Methanosarcinales archaeon | reverse complement strand
AAAGAAGTAAAAAGAAACAAAAAGAAGTAAAAAGAAACAAAAAGAAGTAAAAAGAGAAGATTTCAGGCAAATTTTGCAAGGATAGCCTTTATATCTTCAAAGACTTCATCAATATCCCCGGTACCGTCGAGGGTAACCTGGATACCCTGTTTTTCATAGTAATTTATAAGCGGCTGAGTCTGCTTTTTATAGACATTCAGACGGTTCTGAACGGCCTCTTCTTTATCGTCGGCACGCTGGTAAACTTCGCTTCCGCAGATATCGCAGACATTATCTTTTTTTGGCGGATTGAAAGCCCTGTGATAACTTGCACCGCATTTGCACATAAGGCGACCACTTATTCTTTCGACAAGTTCCTCGTCAGGCACTTCAAGGTTTAAAACAACATCTATGGGCTTTTCAATCTCGTCCAGAATGACTGCAAGAGCGTCAGCCTGAGGGATAGTTCTTGGGTAACCGTCAAGGATGAAACCTTTTTTGCAGTCATCCTCTTTAAGGCGGTTCTTTATAATCCCTATAAGCACATCATCAGGAACAAGTTCTCCTTTATCCATATATGCTTTGGCTGCAAGGCCCAGTTCGGTTCCTTCTCTTACATTTGCCCGCAGGATGTCCCCTGTAGAGATTTGCGGAATTCCGTAGAAATCAACCATTTTTTTGGCCTGGGTGCCTTTTCCGGCACCTGGGGGCCCAAAGAGTATTATATTCATTCGAAGATCCCCGTTATTATATCGTTTATTTTGATTGTTTCCATTCTGATTGGATTCTATTTGTTTCTGCAGTTCAGACTACTTACTGCTCCCCAAAGAAGGACCGGATCATCGGGTGCATTTCCATCATCTGTTCAGAGGCAATATCCTCATACAGACGGTACACGATACTCACAGTCAGCAAAAGCCCTGTACCGCCTGCACTTCCAAGAGTACCTAGCAGACTTGCAATAAGGGTAAGCAACCCTATGAAAGCTCCACCTATCACGGTAACTTTTGGAATATAACGCTGCATGACTTTTTCAATGCTGCCTATGTTTCGCCTGAAACCCGGAATCTGCATTCCTGAATTGAAAATCTTCTGGGCCGTGGGTTTTGCGCCCATGCCTGTAGTCTCTATCCAGAAGAGAGCAAAGATAATTCCGCCTACAATAAGCATGAAAGCATCTGTGAAGACGTGGAGCGCAATCTGCCAGACAGCAGGAGCGGCCACTCCGTAACCTGCAAAAGATTCCCGGACAAGGGATGGTATCCAGTCATATGGGCTGTGTATTGGAGCAAGGTAATACATGATTCCGTTTAGCGGAGTGGACCCACTGAATTCTCCAAGGAAGGTTATTCCCCGGCTGGCAAGGATAATCCCGACCATCTGAATGTTAGCCTGAAGAGCCCTTACAAGGATCATGGGCAGAACTGATGAGTATATAAGCTTGACAGGGAAACGGCCTCTTGCTCCTCTTACTGCACTGTGAGCAAGAGGAATTTCAATTCTTGTACTTTCTACATACACAACGAGCAGGAAGATAACAACCGTACTCAGAAGCGCAAGAATTCCTCCCCTGACAAGTATGAACATCAGACCCTCACCTGAGAAGAGGTAGTCTGCCCCAACGTTCTGGGCTATGTAAATCCATTTAGGAATCAGTCCTATAGGAAGCCCTGACTCATCAGGCTGCCAGTTAATTATCCCTGTAACGATCTGCTGAGAGATTCCCGCAACAATGAAAAGGCCTACTCCTGACCCTATACCCCACTTGGAAACAACTTCATCCATGAAAAGGACCAGCGCGCCTCCGATAAAGATCTGGACAAGGAGCAGGAAGGTGATCACTCCCAGGCCTACACCAAGACTAGAAGCAAGCCCTGCATCCGGCTGGATATACCCACCAAGAAGCTGCGGGAGAGCTTCCAGTAAAATCATGACAAAGACAAGAAACTTCTGAGCTCCCTGAAAGAAGGCCTGATCTTTGGGGTCCGAGAGGTTCATTTTAATGATATCTGCCCCAACAAGAAGCTGCAGAACAATCGAAGCCGTGACAATCGGCCCGATACCGAGAAGAATCAATGATCCTGATGCCCCGGCAAAGAAGGCACGGTAAGATTCAAAAAGGTCAACCGAATCCTGAGACATCCCGAAGAGCGGTACATTTGCCAGAGCAAAGTACAGCACCAGAACTCCCAGAGTCCACCAGAGTTTATCCTTGAAGTGGACGTGTTTTTCCGGACTTGCTACTGCAGGTAACTTATTAAAAAACGGTTCTAAGGTATCCCTGAGAGTCATCGATTACACCATTCAAAATATACATTTAGTTAGACTGTTTAAAATATTAGATTCTGATTTACCGTATGGTATATATCACATCTAATATGAAAAAGTTACCAAAAGAATGTAAATAAGTAGGGTCAGAGTGACACTACTTATTCGGCATCGATGCAACTTCCGCCAGCGTTTTCAATTTTTTCACGGGCAGATGCTGAAAATTCCTCAGAAGTGACTACCAGTTTCTTAGTAATACGTCCGCTTCCAAGTACCTTCTCGATCCCAAGATTTTCAAGGCTGATGTGGTAAGCTCCGTCTTTGACTTCTGCAAGCCCTTCTTCAACAAGATAAGGAGCAAGTTCGTCAAGTTCTCCCACATTTACTATGGAAACGTCCCTGGACACTTCATCAGGACGCTTGAAACCGTGCTTTCCGTAGCTGTATCCCCTCATCATAGCTCTTACGAAGTGGTGTTTACAGCCACCGGCTTTTCCGCGGCCTCCACGGTTTCCGGCTCCACGCCTGTTTTTGTGGGTTCCGCCTCCGCAGGTCCTGGATCCTCTAAATTTCTTTGTATCCATTCCAACCACCTTATCTCATTTTGTGCAGGAGCACGGTAATATCTTCACCGTGGTTTCCGAGTACTCCGCCCTGCTGGACTGTTCTCTTAATTCCGGCGTGCCCTTTTCTTGGAGGGTGAAGCCTGAATACAGGCTTCAATTTGGGGATGTCCTTAAGGGAAGCTTTTCCTTCAATTACGGCTTCGGAAAAAGCCTGAATTGAGTCATAAGCAGTGTTTTCCCGGATGTATTCCTCGGTCAGACGGGTGTCGCCTTCGAGTCTTCCACGGTTTTCAAGGATCTCTGCAAGGGTCTTTGCATCGATTTTACCGTATGCAACGTAGTCCTTTACCTTCTGAACCATACCTTTGAAGTGAGGGTCTTCGGGCACAAACACGCAGTGGTTAACTTTGTGCAGGCGAAGCATCTTCATGGTATCTTCAATGGTGTAGCGGACATTAACCTGGCCTCTTACTCTTACAACTGCATACATTTCAGGCTTCCTCCTTACCGTAGTATATAGGCAGCCTCATAACATTGACCTTGTTAAGGGCATCGAATGTTGCCTTTGCGAAGTTGAGAGTTGTCCTTGTAGTTCCGGAGGTCTTTGTCCATACGTCTTTGATCCCGGCTTTTTCCAGCACTTTAGTTGCAGTGTTTCCTGCTGCAATTCCAAGCCCTCTGGGAGCAGGAATCAGGGTCACACTTACACTGCCTGCCTTTCCGGTGACTTCATAAGGTACTGTATGGGACAGCCCACAGGCGCATTCCCAGGAACCGCAGCCTCTGCGGATATAGGTGATGTCGAGCTTTGCAGCGTCGATTGCTTTCCTGATTGCTGGGCCTACCTGTACGTCCTTTGCCTGCCCGAGTCCTACATAGCCGTTTCTGTTTCCTACGATTACGGTTGCTCTGAATTTCACACGGCGCCCGGAGTCAGTCATCCTCTGAACCATGTTAATATCGAGTACCTCGTCTTCCAGGTCAGGAAGCAGCATATCAATTATCTGGGGTTCCCTGATAGGCAGGCCTGATTTGATTGCTTCTTCCATGGAAGCAACCTGTCCTTCTACGACTAATTTTCCAAGCCTGGTTTTCGGAACCCAATCTTGATCGAATGCCATTTAATCACCTTAACTAAACTCAGCAAAGATTTTCTCTTTGGTTGCTTCAAACTGCTCTGGCAGGTCTGAGCTCTCTTCTCTGTATTCAGCTATGTGCTCTCCCCTGATTCTCTCATCGGTTGGGAACACTTCAGGGCTGCAGGGAATCTCGAAACCTGAGTCTACAATCCCTTTAAGGGCAGCATACACTCTGGAACCTGCAGAGGAAGCCTGGAGTCCCATATCAAGGATACCTCCTTCATGTCCCTTCTGCAAACTCTTAAGCCCGAACAAGAGCCCTGTAAGATACGCAGCCGTTGTGTTTCCGGTAGCTCCTGTGTAACCGTACTTTGCAAGCTCACTTGACACGGCTGAGGAATAAGTAATATCCCCTTCAGGGGTTGGAGCAATTAACTGGATCTGAATGTTTCTTGCACTCTTTCTGACAACCACACGGTCCTGCCTTGAAAGCAGTAATTTAAGGCGGAGGTGGTAGTTAGTGCGTCCCTCTCTTCGTCTTCTAAAAGGAACCTTATATCTTGGTCCTGTTGCCATCTTCAGCTCCTCCAGGTTATTCTTTCTTTAAAAGTTTTTCAGACCCAATATGGGAGTTAAGGTGGGAAACGCTTCTGTATTCTCCGCCTTTTGCCTTTCTGTAGAGCCTGCAGTACACGGATTTTTCAAGTTTTCCATCTGCACGCAGCTCCTTGAGTCTTCTTCTAAGAGCCCTGATCTTTTTGATCCACTGCTCCTTCTTTGGAGTTCGGGCTCCTTTCTTACCTTTTCTTGAACCATGCCCCTTGCAGTGCCCGTACTTACGCTTGGCAGCAAGAGCTCTGGCTCTGCCTCTGCTGACTCCCTTGACTGGCTTTGCCTTAATGGTGCCTTTCTCAATGAGTCCGCGGATGTCTTCCCTTGTGATCGCAGATGCGATTTCTTCGGCGGCCTCAGGGTTAAACCATACCCTGTCAAGCCCGCATTCAAGAACCTTGGAAGCTAACCTTCTCTGATTGGACAGGTCTGACATTTTTATTCACCTTTTCCAGGGTTCAGAACTCTAATCCCGAGCTCACTGGCTTTTGCAAGAATGATGGCTTTCTTTCTTGCGCCTATTGCCGCTGCTATCCTGATAGCCTCATAAGAGGGATCAACAAGCTCAAGTTCCGCAATGCTGGAAATGAGCACATCAGAATAACCTGATGGGTGCAGGCCTTTTACTGCAGCAGGGCTTCCATACCCTACCTGGGCAAGGGCTCCCTTTGAGACATATTTTCTGCGCTGCTTGCCCTGAGTACCCCTCGGTCTTCTCCAGTTATCATCAAGCCTTTTAAATTTGTGACAGGCTGCTCTCTTGAACTGGGGTTTCTTTCCTTTCTGGACCTTTCTCACATTGAATAATCGCCTGGATTCAGGATCCATGTCAAGGGTGGAAACTGAAGTATTTTCTGCTAGTTCTTCTGCCATCATAACCACCTCAGGCCTTCTGCACGATGTAGATTCCATCCTGGAAAGTCCTCGGATCGAACCTCTTAATCTTGGTCTTCTGTTCAATGTTTGCAGCAGTCTGCCCGACATCTTCCTTGTTAATTCCGGTAACAACTACCTCGTTTCCGCTAACCTTTACTTTGGTCTCGCCGAGGATTTTTGCAACCCTGGGCTTTTTCTCCCCAAGGAAGTTCCCGATAACAAGGGTCTTGCCGTCAACTTTTACCTGCATAGGGAAGTGAGCGTACACGATAGACATCTTGCACTCAAAGCCGTCGGTTACGCCTGTGATGAGATTTCTGATGTGGGAGGCAAAAGTTCCTACCATGGCTTTTTGCTCTTTTCTTGAAGATGAAGCATCAACCACTATTACTTCTTCCCCTACTTCGATCTTGATTCCGGGGTACCAGAACTTTCTTTCGACAGTTCCCTTCGGACCCCTGGCTGTAAAGACATCCTGAGAGAGAGAAACGGAAACTCCTTCAGGAATCATTATTTTTCTTGCAATCTCCTTAACCATTTCCTGTTTCCTCCTCAGTACACATAAGCAAGAAGCTGCCCACCGATCTTCTTATCACGGGCCTCATACTGAGACATGACGCCGCTTGAAGTGGTAACTATAAGGGCGCCAAAGTTCTTTGCCGGCAGAAACTGCTTTTCCCAGCGTTCAAAGCTGCCAGTTCCTACTGAATACCGCGGCTTGATTGCACCGCACTTGTTTATTCTTCCCACAAGGGTAACGCTGTAGACTCCGGCTTTTCCGTCATCGATAAGCTCGAAATCTCCAATATAGCCCAGATCTTGCATAACCTTAAGCACGTTGCCAATGTTCTTTGAAGCGGGCCTGACAATGCAGGAACTCTTCCCAATCACTTCAGCATTTTTAATTGTGGAAAGGGCGTTTGCAAGAGGATCAAGTAATACCATTAATAATCACCTTACGAATACTTCTCAAAACCCATCTCGTGGGCAATTTCCCTGAAACAGTGTCTGCAGAGGTAGATGTCGTATTTGCGAACAAGGCCCTGTCTTCGCCCGCACCGCTTGCACACGTTTACTCCTTTTCCGGACTTGTCTATAGTTTCCGTCATTAAATGACCTCCACACCATAGCTTTCGTTAAGGAAGGAAATAGAATCCTCGACTGTCACCCTGTGATTAGTCGGGATTTTCCTGGTCGCGATTCTTCTCTTACAGATTCTTTCTCCAGGGCGTTTGATTACAACTGTAACGTCCATTCCGAAAACCCCGATGTTAGGGTCGTATTTCATACCCGGAAAGTCGGTGTGTTCTTCAATCCCGAAAGAGACGTTTCCAAGGGAGTCAAACTGGGACCTGACCAGAGTATTTTCGACAATACCCAATGAGGTCTCAAGGAACTCATGGGCCCTCTGGCCTCTAAGAGTAACCTTACAACCTATAGGTTCTTTTTTCTTGATCGAAAAAGCCGGAAGGGTTCTCTTGGCAAAGCATCTGACGACTTCCTGTCCGGTAATGGTCCTGAGAATTTCTTCAGCGTTTACAAGGTGCTGGCCACTTTCTCCAACACCCATGTGGACAATTACCTTCTCAACGACCGGAGTGCGCATTGAGTTACTCACTTATCTCGCCTCCAAGCCTGATTTCAGGTACGTCTTCGCCAATCACAATCACGTAGTCTTCGATTGTTTCGAAGTCTGTTTCTCCGGAGATTGCAACTGTGTTGTGCCTGGAACTCTTAACTTCCCTGATCTCTTTGATCTTTCCGATTTCTCCCGAGTGCTGGCCACCTACAACCATTGCAAGGTTGCCTACCTTGAACTGAAGGTGTTTTACGACCTGCTTGTCAGGCACTGAAAGGATTAAAGAGTCCTTTGTCCCGTACTCGTTAGAGCCAAGAATGTTGGTTCCGTCGCTCAGGTTAAGCTGTACTTTTCCTCCTTTGAGGACAGTTTTGTTGTTGATTCTGCACAGCTTGTTAACCTGTGTCTCATTCAGTTTGTGGAGCATCAGACGCCCTTTTTCGTCCTGAAGCATCCGGTAGGATTCGTTTATGAGCGGGAGGGTAATTACATCAAAGAGCCCTATTGGGAATCTCAGGTCTTTCCTGGGAATTCCGTCCACAAGAACCTTACCTTCCGAAAGGACCCTTTTACCTTCCCTGCTGTTATCCACAATCTTGAGAACATCCCGGATTATGATTCCGAGAGGAAGACTGCGTGCGTTGCTGTGAGGCCCCGGGCGGGTGGTGGAGACCCACTTATAACCTTTCTTCCCGACCTTCCAGCTTTTTGGAATTGATAATCTTTTCTGGTGTGTCACAAAATCACCTGCCTCACTTCTTAATGCTTGATGCTCTGCGCCCGTCCTTCAGTTCCAATTTTGTGATCATAACATTGGAGGGGTAGATAGGTCTTGCAACTTCAGTGCCGTCCACTTTGGTGGAAATTACTCCTTCTACGGCAATTGTACCGTCTGCAAGGGAAACTTTCTGGACCTTGCCTTCAGTGCCCTTGAAGTCCCCACGCATGACTTTCACAATGTCGCCAGTTATGACTGCAGCGCTTCTTGTGCCGTATTCTTTGGAGAGGGCTTCACTGAGCCTTGCACCCATATATTTCTGCCTGATATGGAGAGGCGCATTATATCTCGCCTTTCTCTGTTTTCTGGGCTGTTTGGATACCATGGTCGCCACCTCAGACAATAATAGATGCTGTAGTCCCGATCTTTGGGTACCTTTCAGCAACTTCCCTGGCTACGGGCCCTTTTATGTCCGTGCCTTTGGGAATTCCGTCTTCGTCAGTGATTACCATTGCATTATCCTCAAAGGATACATGCAACCCGTCGGGACGGCGGAACTCCTGTTTCTGGCGAACCACAACAGCCATGAGAACCTGTTTCCTCATTTCGGGGGTACCTTTCTTTACGGAGACAACACACATGTCCCCAATACCTGCGCAGGGCATTCTGTTCTGGACTCCTCTGTACTTTTTGACAGAGATAATCTCCACTACTTTAGCTCCTGTGTTGTCCACACAGGGGACCTTGGCGCCTGCGTTTAAAGCCCTTGGGATTTTTGAGCGTATGCCTTTCATTTCGGCACCTCTGCTTTAACCACCACATAGGACTTGGTTTTGCTTATGCGCCTGCATTCTGCAATTGTGACGATATCGCCAACTTTTGCTGAGATGCAGGGCGGATTGTGTGCGTGAACCTTTGAGCGCCTCTTCTCGTATCTCTGGTATTTTGGCACCATTTTCATGTACTGCCTTTCAATAACTACCGTATTGTCCATCTTGCTGCTGACCACGGTACCCACAAGGATTTGACCTCTTACTGGGAGTGTGCCGTGGAAGGGACAGGATGAATCATCACATTCTGTTGATGGCGCCGGTATATTTAATCCAATATCTCTTGCCATGAGTTTAGCCCCATTTACGTAATTTTTTGATATTCTTGATCCGATTTTCGGGTTGTGAGAGCAACAGGTTTCCCTGAATTTTAACGAATGTATCGGATCTGCGGCCTTTTTCGGAGAGCTCGGCAGGGATCCGGAAAAGAAACTCCGAATCCGCCTTTGGAATTTTCAGGACCCTGGACTTTGAGTTTTCTACGATCAACATGTTCTTCGTCTCGTCTATAACTCGTCCCTGGATGCCTGTCAATACTGGATTAGTGGAATGGATAACCTTAATTTCGAGCCCTATCAATTCGTGGTAGATAAGGGTCGAAGGCATAATTTCCACTTTAGATCTCATTTAGCTCGTGCTGAATTGTCATTATCCGGGCAATCGTTCTCCTGATTTCTCCGATTCTTCCCGGATTATCAGGAGCCCCACCTGCAGAGGTAAGGGCACGTTCCCTGACAAGTTCGCTTCTGAGGGTCTCGAGTTCGTCAGCTCGTTCCTCTGTTGACATGGTCCGGATTTCACTGGCCCTAAGAATTGCCATTATTCCTTAGCCTCCTTGTGAACCCTTGCCATGGGATGCCAGTAATCGTGGCTTCCGTGTTTGTGCTGCCAGACGCCATTGACCTGTCTTCGGACCTCTTCTGAGCCCTCGACATAGATAATTTCGGCTTCTTCAAAGTCTTCAGAGGCTTCAGGCTGGGATTCTTCCTCAGCTTCTTCAGGTTCTGCGACTTCGACTGGCTCTACTGGTTTTTCAGGTGCTGGTGCAGGTTTTGGTTTTGCTGCGCTTTCCTTTTTAGGGGTTTCAGCCGGTTTTTCTGCAGGTTTTTCTGCAGGTTTTTCAGCTGGCTCAGCTATAATTTCGCCTGGTTCCTTGATCCTGAAGGAGTCAGGAAGGACAACACCTGGCTGAATAATCCTGACTTTACAACCAAGGGTTCCGAGCTTTTTGATTGCTACTGCAAACCCTTCGTCTACTACCTCTTGTACAGGGTTTCCGGAGTGCTTTATATACCCGTCAACGAATTTTTCTACTCTTGACCTGGCACCTGTAAGCTTTCCGGAGATTACGACTTCACAGCCGAGAGCGCCTGCGTTCATGACTGCCCGAAGAGTGTTGTGGCCAGCCTTCCTGAAGTACCAGCCTCTCTCAATTGAAGCTGCAAGCCTGGTCGCCATCATCTGTGCGTTAAGTTCCGGGCTCTTGACTTCCTGTGCGTCAATCTGCGGGTTTTCGAGGTTGTATTTGGTTGCAACGTCCCGAGTAAGTTTTCTGATGACCTTTCCGGCTTTCCCGATTACCATTCCAGGCTTTTCGGAATAGATAATAATCTGGGTGCCCATCGGGGTCCTGTTCAACTCCATGCCGCCGTATCCAGCTCTGTCGAGCTGCTGTGCGAAGTATTCGTCCATGGAGGCTTTCACATACCCGTCATTGACGAACTTTCTCTCTATAGCCATTTAGCGCACCTCGGAAAGGATAATCTCGATATTTACGGTTTCCGTATCTTTGGGTGTGGCCCGTCCTCTTGCCCTTGGCATGAACCCGTGAACGACTCTCCCACGCTGAATTGCAGCATGGACTATATACATGTTTGCGGGCTCAAGGCCTTTGTACTCTGCATTGCTTTCTGCATTTTTCAGGACTTTGAGGATTTCCTTTGAGGCATTGACAGGGTATCTGCCTGCAGCCATGGGACCTTTCCTGTGCCCTGTTCCATCGTGATGTCTCTTGAAAGGTACTGCCTGTTTCAGAACAATTACGTCCTCTAAAAACTTCCTTGCATCAGAGGCCTTCATGCCCTTAATCTTGCAGCAGACCTCACGGGACTTTTTAGGGGAAATGTGAAGTTCGGAACCCATAGCCTTAGAAGAAGTTTCAGGGTCTTTGCTAACTGAATAATCGATTCTTGCCATTCCCTTTCACCTCATTTCAGCGGCACGAACTTGCTTGAACGGGTTGCTCCTACACCGGCACTGCCGTGGTTAACTCTTGATCTTGTAGGTGCGAATTCTCCGAAGCGGTGCCCAATCATTTCAGGCTGGAGCTCTACATTTACAAACTCTTTCCCGTTGTGAATTTCGATAGCTGTTCCAATCATTTCGGGGAGAATAATCATGTCCCTGTGATGGGTCCTGATTTTATTTCCTTCCTTGAACTCGTGCAGGACTTTTTTCTGCCCGTCAGTAAACCCGCGTTTGATACTCCTGCGTTCTCTGGAAGGCAGAAGTTCTGCAAACTCTTCAAGGCTCAGTTCCTGAAGTTCTGAGACGGTCTTCCCGCGGTAGGTATACTCACCCTTTCTCTTTGGTAACCTTGATGATGATTTTTTTGCCATAACGAATACACCTCATCAGCGCTTCATTCCGGTCCTTCTTGCTGCAATCAGTCCAACCTTTCTTCCAGGCGGTGCGTTTCTGCTAACAGTAGTTGGCTTTCCTGGGTGTTTCCAGGCACCTCCACCGAATGGGTGGTCACGCGGGTTCATGGCAACACCTGAAACCCTTGGGTACTTTGCAGCTCTTGTTTTCATCTTGTGGTACTTTTTACCGGCTTTGAGCCAGGGTCTGTCAACTCTGCCGCCGCCTGCAACAATACCTACAACTGCCCTGCACTTCGGATTGAACCATTTGATGTTGCCTGAGGGCATTGATATTGCAGTCCTGTTGGGCTCGTGGGTTACGACAGTTGCGTATACTCCAGAGGAACGGACAAATTTGCCGCCGTCATTTGGCTTTGATTCAATATTGCAGACGAAGAAACCTTCAGGCACGTTTCCTACAGGAACTATGTTTCCCGGTTTGACTTCGGCATCGTCTCCACACTCGATGATGTTTCCTACTGCAATGCCTTCGGAAGCCAGCAGGAAAATTTGTTCCCCGCCTTCAAAGGATACCTTTGCAATCGGAGCTGAGCGAGCCGGGTCGTGCTCGATGTCTATAACCTGCCCCTTAATGGAAGTGTTTTCATCAACACGGGGGTGCCTCAGGTCTGCCTTGTATTTGTGAGAAGGAGCTCTGTAGGTCGGAGTACCTCTACCCCTGTTTTGTGCTATGATTCTTTTACCCATACATCACACCTCACATCAGTCCTATTCGGGTTGCAATCTCGTGTGCCGATTCAGGCGCTTCGAATGTAAGGATTGCTTTTTTCATACCCTTCATGGTGGTCATGGTCCGCACGGATTTTACTTTAAACCCGTAGAGCCTTTCAACATCCTCTACGATCTGCTTTTTGTTTGACCTGGTATCAACGATAAACTGGAGCTTGTTTTCATCAAGCAACATCATCGCTTTTTCAGTAACAAAAGGATAGTTAATGGAACTCATTGGAATGCACCCTCCAGCTTCTCAATTGCAGATTCTGTCCAGATAGTAAGGCGCCCTGCATGAGTACCCGGGGCAAGCAGCTCGGCATTGAGTGAATCGACTGTTGCGACATCTACTCCTGAAAGGTTTCTTGCAGCTTTCAGGATAGGAGCGGCGTTTTCGCCTGCAACGATCAGGATGCTCTTTTTGTGCTTGTATTTCCTGCCTCTGAGTTTTCCACGACCGGCTCTGATATGCCTTCCTTCTTTTGCCCGAATAACGTCTCCGTAAAGCCCGGCAGCCTGCAGGAAGTCAATTACCTGCTTTGTCCTTTCCAGGTCTTCGAGAGCATTTTCCGCAACAATAGGAAGCTCGATGTCAAAGATGTGCCCTCTTAGGCTTACAAGGGTCGGATCCATGGTTGCTGCGATTGCAGAGCGGATAGCATAGCGGCGCTCTTTGGTGTTGACCTTCTCGCTCCTGTCGGCTTCGGGTTTTGGCGGGTGGGCTCTTCTTCCGCCTCTTGCGTGCGGAACTCTTGCAGCTCTGCTGCTGTTTATGAGTCTTGGGATCTGAGCAACACCTCGCCCTGAACCCCAGGACCTTGCAGAAGTGTCCATTCCTGCGTAGAGACGGGGACCGTAGGGCTGAAGCCTGTTTGCCTGTGCCGCAAGCACTGCCTTTTTGATCAGGTCAGGGCGGTAGTCCACATCAAACACATCGGGAAGCTCGATTTCCCTGACAACCTTTCCTGTAAGGTCTATTGTTTTTGCTGTAGCCATTTTACTTCACCCCTGCTTGGATTCCCTGCTTATGTGAAGGATGTTCGGTTCGCCAAGGTCGGCTTTCTTTGCCCTGATAGGGTCTCTGAGCCTGATAAGCCTCTTTGAGGGGCCCGGAACGCTGCCTTTTATCAGCACATATTCTCCGCGGACAAGGCCGTAGTTAATGAAGCCGCCTTCAGGAGTAACTTCTGCTCCGTCAGAGCCGATCTTGAGGATACGCTTGTTGAACTCGGTCCTCTGGTGGTATCCCATCTGACCCATCTGGGGAACTCTCCAGGAAACGTGAGCTGGATGCCAGGGCCCAAGAGTACCGATCTGCCTCAGGCTGCCCTGCCTGGAGTGTTTGTTCTTCATAAGGGAGATGCCCCAGCGCTTTACAGGACCCTGGGTACCTTTACCGATTGTGATTGCTGCTGTGTCAACAAGGATTCCGGTCTTGAAAACATCTTTGACGTTTACAAGGGTGCCAAGAATTGATTTTGCGTATTCGAATTTGGTGTTGAGATCCTTTGCGCTGATTCCGGTTTCCATGATATCAGGGACCTTTTTGGGAACCCCTGTAAGGCTCTTTGGAAGGGTGTAGGTAACTGCCCTGATGTCGCTTACTCTGCCTTCTTCGATCATTTTTCCGATCGCGTCAAGGTTTTCGGCCATGTTTCCGGCTGCAGGGACAGAAATCCTGCGCTTTAATTCAGGATCAAGGTCTGCGGCCCATGCCTCAGCGATTGCCTTTTCTCCGGTGCTGTCTTCTGTGTAAGCCCGGACGGCTGCTACTCTGATTGCAGGAGTTTCGATGACAGTCACCGGTACGGAGATCTCCATACCCTGGGTAAGGCTGTTCTTTATGTCATCAATCATGATAACGTGGGTCATCCCCACTTTATACCCTGCAAAACTCTGTAGCCTTGGTTCACCTGTGGCCTCCGGCCAGGCTCTGAACCGTGGAATGTGGCTCTTTGCCCTCTTGCGCGGACTGTATGCGAGGGAACCTCGTTTTGGTCGGTGTATGCTTGCCATATTTCTACTCCGTAAACTTCAGTTGAAATGCCAGCCCCTCCGGTCGGCTCAACATGAGTGGCAAAAGAAAAATGCACTGGATTCCCCGAACGCTACCAGGTGGGGGAGGGACGTCTTTCAGACCTGCCTGGCAGATATGCCTCGAGCAGACCAGAGCTTTATTGCTCCCGGTACCCTAATTCCTTCAGGCATCTGCAAATATCCGATCCTCTTCCCAGCTTGTCTAGCAGGAGCATACTCTTAAAGGACCGATTTTACGATCCTGGCAGACCCAAATCCAGGCATCCGGCCCTGATTTGAAACATTTTCAGTATTCTGATTCGAAACTTCAGTATTCAGTAAGCTGATACGAAACTCAGTACTTAATTTGAAACTTCATCATTCAGTTGACTGCAACCGCGACTCATCGAAAACCTTAAACAGTTTCGTGCGATTTCAAGCGCCATTTTCCAGGCGCCAAAAGCGGGCGTTTCAAAGCATTGGCCCTTTGACACTCATGTTGATCCGACTTTTCTCACTGGATTTATTCTTCAATGCAGGAATCCAGCCGGAAACCGGCAGAAATTCCCATTTCCCGGAAACCTCCGGGAACTTAGCATTAAGCATCACATTGATCTTGTAATAATTCCAGGCAACAAATTGCCTGAAAATCTCAATCTCGGATGTACTTTGCCTTTAGATATCACACCTATTATATAAAGCCTTTGCAGGAAACAGGAACAAAAGAAGAGAAATTTCCCCGAAAAACAAGAAAAAAGAAGCCAGTTTGAATGTCTGAACCGACAATAAAAATTAAGAAAATAGGAAAAATTCTCTCATGCGGAACAGATATAACAACTCTATATGGAACAGATATAACAGCTCTATATAATACATACCCGAGCACAGAGTATACTTTAAAGAGAATCATCCGGTAAATACAGAAGGACTCCCTCTATCCAGCTGATGCTGCGCCCCCAAAAGACATTCAAGCGTACAGTAAACAGCTCTTTTTTCCACACTCTCAAGGACAACAAATTCACTTCCACAGGCTGGACAAACTTTCCTTATATAATTCATACACCCCACCACTTATCAGGAACCTCATTTTTGAAACCGATTTCCAGCAACCCCTTATAAAATTTAGACTCTTAACAAAACTATGCAAAAGAAAGTACACCAGCATATATTGAATTTTAGAATTAAATAAAATGAGGAAAAATAATTTCTAAATATTCCCGCTTAAATAGACAATACTTAGAATTAACAATTGAGAAGATTCCATCACAAAAAGAACAGCAAGATAAAATCAGAATGTTTAAAAGAGAGAAGCAAACCCTAAAAAATTAAAGAAAAAAGGTTGTGAAAGCTCACAGCCCTCCTTTCTTACGTCCAAACACGAAAAGAAGTCCTAAAACAGCTGCTACGGGGGCGGCAACGGTTGGGAAGGCCAGGAGTTTGGGGAAAAGTTGTGAATGAAGAAGTAAGAGCAAATTCTTTACGGATTTACACACAGTTCCAACTAGTGTCTCGTCAATTCTCAATGCTTGAACGATTCTGAATAGTTGTAATGGATTTTATACGACATTTTACTATTGAATCGACACTAGCGAGTATCCCCACATTAATAGTTAAGCTGCTCCAGCTGGCTCATCCTGCAATCAAGGGTACATTCTCACTCCCAAGTCCTCCAATTCATGAAAGGATAAAAATATTGAGTTCGTTTCAGCAAAGTTTCATACCAGAAGAATGAGGGGATAAACATCGCTTGTTTTTCCGTGGTTTATGGGAAAATACTCCTCATAGAATTGCGGGACATTCGACTGAAGTAAACTCACAGCATTAATATTGAATTGTTTATCTGCTATTTTCTTCTAAAGGTGCATCAAAGAAAATATACAATGCACCATTATGAATTATGAAATATGTGGCAGCTCCCATATCATGGATTACTCTTTCATTCATATCAGCAGCAGCATCTACAAGATCCTGAAGTGAAGAGATTTCAACCTGCAGAAGGGAGTGACTGTTTTCGGGAAGTTTGCCTTCGCTGATAAACTCTTTAAAAGATGATTTTTTGCCTTCATTTTCCAGTTTTTCGATGTATTCAGGATCAACTTTACTCATTTTCTTGACAGGAATAAGGCTTCCTATAAGGACTATGCTTAACAGGAACAGGAAGAGAGGGAGTTTAACCGTTGATATTGAAGGGATTTTTTGAACCCTTACGTTTTTATACGTATCTTCGATGAATCCCAGTTCTTCAGGCATCTGGTAGTAGGTAGAGCTGATGTTAACGGGGATAGCAAAATTTTTAGTACCTTCAACTTCTTCCCCATTTATTTTTCCTTTATAATTGACGGAAGTGACAATTTCGATTGTCGGTTCTGAGGAATAGTTCAACTGGTCCTGCACCTCTTTGGCTTTTGCCTGTATCTGAGGCACATCAAGGGTAAATTTAGAGGTCAGGACATCCCCACTTTTCAATTGCGCAGTTTTTGAATCTCCAACAGAAAACGCTTTCTGCCAGAAAATTTTCTGCTCTTCTCCATATCCTTCCTTGCCGCTTGCCACAACCACCGTTTTAGCCTCCACGCTGAGGTCAGCAGAGTCTGCGGCTTCAAGCCTGTATATGAATGAAACGTCCTCTGTGGGAGATACGGAAAAGAAATAAGCCGGCTGTCCCATTCCAAGCTGGGTCCCTTCAGGATAAAGAGGATTTGGCTCAGTTACAGGAACCGAATAAGTATAATTGGCGCGCTGCGTACAGGAAGTTATATTCTTTTCTTCATATGCCGCCCCAGAGTATTCCTGATACAGCCAGAAGCCGGAAAGAACCAGCATAAGGAAGAATACAACGAAAAGGATTTTCACTCTGTCTATTAAGATGTTGTTAAGCTTGAGAAATACAGGTTCCAGTGTTTCACCCCCGTTTTTCGATGTTTACTCCATGCGCTATACACAGGCACTCAATCAACAGTAATTGATACTTTTCCAGATGCTCACATACTTTCATTGTTCAGCCTCTTGTTTTTCCACTTCAGGCACTTTCTGGTTTACATGTTAGAAATAATGGATACATTGAATGACAGTTAAAAGCAAAGCCCAAACAAGTTAATAAGAGAAAAACACGCAATTAAGCAGTTTAAATTTCTATTATTAACCAGAGAATTGAATTAAGACCCAGATTTATTTTTATCCAATTTTTTCATTTTTTTGAGCTTTATGATTTTTATTTAGAATTCTCGTGCCAAATTAATTTTCAGCTTCAATTTAGATATCATCTACAAGTTAACTCGTTAAGCTTCAAATTTTGTTGTCATTTCTATCAAACTTATTTATGGAGGCTTTCCTCACTTTGAGCAAGCAGCAGACATCAAAGGCCTGAGACATCAGGGAATGCAGCGTGCAGCTCATACAAGATGTAAAGTCCTTTTCCACTGTGCGACCAGACGGCGGAATTTTAGTTTTTTACTTTTTCTTCCGATGACGGATTTCCTGTACCAGAGGGGAAGCAGGAGCAGCACCGAAAGGCAGGTATAGAGCACTACTTCTGCAAACGCAGGAAGATAGGGGTTTATTTCCGAAAACGCAATTATCCAGAAGACAGGCAGAATATAAGGGACAGTACTGATAGTTGCAGGCGTATTTTCAGGAGCAGTAACTGTAGTCTCATTAACCTGGGTCAAACTGGACGGAGCCATCACTCCTTCAGGGACAGGAGCCTGGTCCTCATAAACCTGAGTCTCATTATACGGGGTAAGCACTCCATACCAGAAGTGGATATCAACTCTTTTCCCATAGTCATCAGGTGTTATAACATATACTCTGGAAAGAGATCCCGGATTCTTTATTGTGGTTTCCTTCCCAAGAATCACATGCCCGTTTTCCCCAAGGTTGTGCGCCACTACCCCTGTAGAAATAAGTCCGGCTATAAGAATAAAAGCTGCCAGCCTTTTTTCGTTAACTGAATAAGAAGTTCTTCTGGAAATCTTTTTTTTCTCCTTTTCCACTTTTCGAGCTTTGGCTGGATTACTGTACAGAAGCATAGTCCTGATTTCATCGAGAATAATCAGACCTGCAGGCAGTATGACAGTGAAGAGAAAAATATTCTTGTTATGTTTTACTGTATCGGGTAGATATCCTGCAAAAGGGATGACGAATGTCAGCTCACCTACAACATTGGATACAGGTAACTTGAAGTCATCCTGTACGTTGTTTGCATCGCCTTTTGTCTGGAAGAGACGTTCTTTTCCTTCTTTTAAAGAAATAATTCGGTGCGTCACAAGGGTATCAGGTTCGCTGCCCGGAGGGTGGAAAACAATCACATCGCCTACCTGAAGTTCATTCGGGTCTACGGATCTTGAAATAACCATATCACCGGGCAGCATCACTGGAACCATACTCCCACTCAATACTATAAGGGGCATCTTTGAGCCTGTGAAGAATGGAATTAAGGCATTGACCAGCAGTAATGCAACGAGCAGGAGAATTGCTGCCTGGAGAATCTCGTTTTTCTTCATAATTTCATACACACCGGAATTTCCATTTTTTCAGTTATGCAGAACTATTGTTCCCGGAACTGCTGGCAGAACTATTATTTCCGGAATCATCGGCAGAACTATCGTTTCCAGAACTGCCTTCTGAACTGGAACTCCCAGAACTATCGGCAGAACTATCATTTGAAGAAGTATCTGCGGGCTTTTCAGCTGCAGAAATCCCGCCTGTTTTTGTATCCTGACCATCGGCATTGCTTACAGTAAGTGTTACTGTGTAAGTTCCTGCTGCGGAGAAAGTATGCGAAGGATTCTGCTCGGTTGAACTGGCCCCGTCTCCAAAGTTCCAGTTCCATTTTTCTGCATTTTGAGAAAGATCGGTAAACTTCACGGTCAGAGGGGCATTCCCGGTTGTGACGCTGCTGCTGAAATCTGCCACCGGAGGTACAGGCTGTTTTAATACCGTTATTGAGGAAGATTTGGAATTCGTACCATTTGTATTGGACGCATTGAGGGAAACTGTATAGTTTCCTGCTGTGGAATAGGTATGCGAGGGACTCTGTAAAGTTGAACTGCCTCCGTCTCCAAAGTCCCATTTCCATGCTGCTGCGTTTTGCGAGAGGTCGGTAAACTGCACAGCCAGAGGGGCATTTCCGGAGGAGACACTGCTGCTGAAGTCTGCAACAGGAAGTACGGGCTGCAGGACAGTTATTGCGGCAGAGCTTGAACTCGTGCCGTTTCCATTGCTCGCTGTGAGCGTTGCTGTGTAGATCCCTGCTGCAGAGTAGGTGTGTGTCGGATTCTGCGTATTTGCAGTAGTTCCGTCTCCGAAGTCCCAGTTCCATGAGGTGGGGGAGCCTGTGCTGCTGTCAGTAAAGGAGACTTGCAGAGGCGCTGCTCCGGAAAGAGGGGATGCAGAGAAAGTTGCAAGCGGAACTGTGACAGAAGGAGTCACTTTCAGACTTAATTTTGCTACGGTATCGGGAACCCCGTTTCCACCGAAGTTTTCGCCGGAAATTTCATCAGTAAGCCCGTTCTTTGAATCGACAACGAAACTTACAACTTCTACTTTTGTGCCGTCAGAAGTAACATAGAATGATGAGCCAGGAGCTTTGTCTGAAGACGAGCCTCCTTCAGCACTGCCTGTTATATCCGTACCTGCAGGCTGCACGGAAAAAGCCCCTGTGCCGCCGTTGGAATTGTAAACAGCTATCTGAGGGGAGGCGGAAACTCCGTTTAAGAAGAGGACTGCACCGTAGTTTTCATTCCCGGAATAGAATCCATCGGCAACAAGAGCAAAATTATTGACTCCTATCTGAAGGGGTATGGAGATTTTTCCAAGAGGACCGCCTGAAGAGGGCTGGTTAAAGAAGATTCCATTTTCGTCCCTGACGCCTATCTGCCCGAAGGAGTCTTCAGGATTTGCGGTAAAAGCGGCGGAGCCTGTGGTAGCCCCGGCAGAGTTTTCGCCATCCAGTGTCAGGTCAGTTAATGTTACTGAGGAAGCTGTTCCCACTTTTATGTAAGCGGCTTTTTTCTCGGCGTCTTCTCCAGCCGTATTTTTTACCGTAAGCGTGACCGCGTATGTTCCTGTTGCAGAGTAAGTATGTGCCGGACTCTGCTCAGAAGAGCTGGCTCCGTCTCCGAAGTCCCAGTTCCATTCAGTAGCATTTTGCGAGAGGTCTGTGAACTGCACGGAAAAGGGAGCAGCGCCTGTAGTTATGCTGCTTGTGAAGCCGGCAACAGGGGGAAGTACGACTTCAGGAGTTTCCAGAACGGTTATCTCAGCAGATTCGGAATCCGTGCCGTTTGCGCTGGAGGCTTCCAGAGTGACGGTATAGGTCCCTGCTGTAGAGTAGGTGTATGTCGGATTCTGCTCCTGAGAAGAAGCTCCGTCTCCAAAGCTCCAGTCCCATTCGGTTGCATTCTTCGAGAGGTCGGTGAACTGCACAGCCAGAGGAGCATAGCCTTCTGTGACACTGCTGCTGAAGCCGGCTTCAGGAAGAACCCCGTCTTCTTCGCCCGAACCTCCTGACCCGCCGCCGCCACCAGAACCTCCAGAGCCTGACCCCAGGTCGCCGGTGTTATTATGGGCTTCTTCGAGAGAAACTGTCCTGTTTTCGTCAGTGGAATTTGTAAGATTAGTATTATTGATCAGGCCAGTAGAATTTGTAAGATTAGTATTGTTTATCAGGCCAGTGAGATTTGTAAGATTGGTATTATTGGTAAGATTAAAGGTCAGATTTGCTACTAAGGAAGAATTATTTGTCAGATTAAGAAACTCTGCCAGACTTTCGTTATCCGTGAGATTCTCTGAAGCGTTCATAACTGCAAAAGCACTGTAATAAGTTAACGAATTCAGATCTCCTATGGGACCGATACCGCTTTCCTGAAGTCCATCGACGCTTCCGGCAAGGCTTAGATCAGACAGCCCAAACAGACTTTCCGGGGTTTCCCAGACAGCTGCTGTGATCTCAGCATTTGTGTGCTTCGTAGCGCTGAAAGAAGCAAACGTGCCTGTAAAAGCCGGGAATGCGCTGAATGTGAAGATAAAAGAGATAAACACCAGCCCTAAAAGTAATGTTTTACTGGATGCTCTCATTTTTGATTACCGCCACTCATTATTGCTGTTTTAAAACCCCTGAATGTGAATATGCCTGTGATATGCGTAATAACCAACTTCCAGATTTTGATTGAACACCTTTATTTTGAGAATTAAATATTTTTTTAAATGCAGACCTTTAAAGTTGCGGATCTGCAGTTTTTGCAGTTGATTTTGAAATCAACGACATTTAGCCCCAATCGTGTAAAGCATGGACTTAATTGCAAAGACCAATGCATCTGATATTGCCCTCAAATAAACCCTGAATCCGAATTGACTGCCAGCTCAAAGTTTGCAGATTCTAATTGCAGATTCCAATTGAAATTCCAATTGCAAGTTCCAATTGCAAATATCAATTCCCTTCAAGCGGGGGAAATATTGCTTGAAGGTCGTCATTCTTGATCCATGTTTCAGCAGAGTGAGCCATAGATGCGGTAAGCCGGCTCAAATTACCGAAATCGGAATGCAATATATTCGATAGTGAATATGAGATATCGGCAACTGTAACATGAAACGCTCTCAACGCATGTTCCAAAAACGGAGAATTTGTTTATGTTTTCATGCCTGATCAATGGCTCACATGCACGATCATAAATGGGTACATCTAAAAAGTATATAAAATCATTGGAATAAATAATTAAGATTTAATAATAATCTTATAGAGTCTTAAAAACTAAAAGGTAGATAAGGGATTATTTTTTAAGAAAAGGTAAATAAAATACCTTTTTAAACTTTCCACTTATAAAATATTAATATATAGAAGAAGAAATTCAGATTTTTTTCACACAGAACCGCTAAAATTTCTCCTGAAGTTTTATATTACGGCTCTGTACTGAAATCAAACTAAGAAAACAAGCATCGGGACCGCAGAAGTCCAAAGACGAAAAATAAATACCTGAATGGGGAAAATTTCTCATTTTTATTTTTTTATTAACCTTACAATCTCGCATATTTCCTGAAATATCAGGATCGCCGCAGGCAAGATCACAAGTGTCAAAAGCCCTCCAATAGTTGCTGCAAAATGAACGAGTACTCCAACATACGGAATTTTGAAAAGAAGAACTCCAACCACGTCTTCAGGAGCAACCGTATAACCGTCAGGCCTGGAATATGCATCCCCCTGAGTTATGTACCCTTCATTTACAACTTCAACTACCCTGTGTGTAACTATATACCTTTGGTTTTCACCAAAAATATGACGATAGGAAACGATATCCCCAACATTCGGCTGTGTATTTACTGTATTGACAACAACTATGTCACTTTCCGTTATTGTAGGCTCCATACTGCACCCAGTCACAGTCATGAATTTGACCGGACCTGTAGGTACCTTGGTGCAAACAATTGGAATGACCACAATGATCAGCAATACCAGTATAATTTTCTCTACCTTCATCTTTATATCAACAGGTTTGTTACAGATTGTTCCTAAAAATAATTACTCGTGGCACCGTTCCTGTTCAAGACTATATTAGATGTCAAATAAGATACCTTCTCCCTGAATATTATTGCCCACACTTCTATCAACGCTGGCTTTAATAAATAGATTGAGGATGACCTTCAGAGCCTTTTTAATCAAGACTCCCTTATGACAATGCCTCGTTTCTTAATAGCACCAATAGGACAACTTACCAGTTGTTGATTCCCAATAAAAATAATGTGAACATATAATGCTCACATTTTTTGAAATAATATAGAACTTACGCGGTTGAACTGAAAAAACAACGGCTCTAAACCTTCAACTGTCTAAACCATAGATTTAACAGAAATGTTTATTAATCTTGATTTGAACCTCAAGTGCGTACAGTCCTATAATATTTACTTTTGCTTCATAGTGAATGTCAAAATCAACTCACATGTATCTCCCTGACATTCGTTTGTGGCACTTTGATCAAAGTAAGTATTCATTGCAAATTCACAACGTTTTTCTGAGACGTCCCCACGTGTTGGAGGTGCTGGAAGTCCTTTTATTGTTTTGCCATCCAGATCTTCAAGATCCACATAACCATTACCATTGTCTTTAAAATCTGGGATTGTTACTTTGAGAGCAGAAGTTGCATTACCGTCCTCGTCTACAAGCTCTATCTGGGAACCATCAGACCTTGTATATGTCATGCTTTTTATTTTGATAAATTTACGGATGATACCGTTTGAATCAGTTCCATCACTTTCAGTGCATTCAGTGTTGAATAAAATCTCCACATTATCTGCCGGCACATTACCATAATTATAGAGCTGCAAGTTTCCACCTGTGCGTTTAGTGATACCTGGAGCCATATTTTCCATATGCCATTCTGTGGAGATATCCTCGTCACCATCATGCATATAAAGTATTAGGGAACCTGCTTCAAAAGAGTTACCATGAGAAGTAGTTGCACTTTTGAACTGAGCAAGAGTACCGGATGCTGCCAAAAGAATAACCAGGGCGATATATAAAATTGTACTAAGTCTTCTTTTCATAAATTACCCGCCCCAAAAAATTATGAAATGGATTGAAGAAATCCATTCCAGATTTACTCTGATTCAAACTGGCTTCCAACGAAAGTGATATCTACTGTGCTGACTCCACCCTGACATGTGTCGGGGGCAGTCTCTAGGAAAGTGCAACCAAATGAAACGTCTACGTCACTACCAGGAGCTATAGTCGCTGGGACTTGAATTTGATTGCTACCAGCGCTAAGGGCAGGAAGCATCATATTTACATCTTGAGGTTCTGAGCTTCCGACAGTTATGTTATCTATCCTGATGTACTGGCTAATAGAATTAGGATCATTCGTTACTGCGAAGGTCATATTTAGCTGTCTTATTGAATCTGGACTAGTTGCGTCATTTGCAATGTTAACTGGGGTAGTGATAAATTGCTGGCTAGGGAACATGCCTGTATGTCCAAAAGCAGTATCTGCTGCAGTAATTACCATTGTTCCAGCTGTAAAAGTGTTACCGGTACTTACATCTTGAGCTGTGAATTGTGCCCATGTTCCGGCGCCTGCCACAACAGCAACTGTACCGATAATGAGAATACTTAAAAGCATTTTCTTGTTAAGCATTATTTTATACCTCTTTCTAAATACCTGTTTTAAATACCTATCCAATTTTGATCGTAATTCACTCGTTTTGCAATGGGGAACTGGGATGATCAAGTGAGAACCTGAAACATTTAATTCCAGTTTCACTCCCTTAATTCAGCAAATTTGAGCTACTCATCATAGGGGTCGTTTTAAGATAGTTATTGGCGAATTAACTGAAATTTCAGGAGAGTAATCAAAGATTAACGCCACCAGATGACTTTATGAATTTGAGGAGTGGTAACAAGCAGTTAATGAGAAGTGCTAAGAAGTAATGGAAAACGGTTTAATTTTTTTGAACTTACTTTATTGATTTGTAATAAAAGATCCGCTGCCTTTATCTAATATGTCCGAAGAGGGAGCCGGGCAAGGAGAAAAAGAAAGATCCACCTGAGGGGCAGGGAAAAATTCAGGAAAAACAGGGATTTGAGAGATTAACACCGGCTTAACCGAAGATTACCACTGTCGTGTGACACTGGCAAATTTCAGGAAAAAAAGGAGGAAAAAGGGGAAATTCTGAGCAAAACGGAGAAAGCTCAGAGTTTGCGGACGTGGCGCATGTGAGCCAGGGAAGACAGCATGAAAAGGCTGCTTGTAAAGAGCATCCACTGGGAGCTTGTGACCCAGTCGAAAAGACCAAGATAGATTGTCACGCTGCCAACAACGGCAAGGGTACTCAGACCAACGTAGAACTGGCTCCAGGGGATGTCGCCTTTCGGGACGGTTTCCATATAGACGTCAAAATTCTGGGCTGCGGGGAGGAGTTCCACAAAATCCTGTTCGCGGTTGTAGTTGATGACCCCCAGGCTCTCCATCTTGGGGATATGGGTCTGGAGAAGGGAGACGTATATACTTTTTCTAACCGTGCTTTTCGGGTCGGCTTCTCCGGATTCGAGGCGGGCTATTTCTTCCGAAAGAGAGCGTACGCTCTGGTTTCCGTCCTTGCGGAGGATTTCTAAGACGCATCTCCGCCTGTCGTTCTGAAGAACGCCAAAAATATCACTTTTCGACAACTCTACTTGCTTGTTCTGGAGATCCGACTTGATCCCAAGAGAACTTCCTGCTGTTTCACTCATTTGGGTTTCCCTCTAAAAACATAGGTTGGACTAACGCATTACTTTTAGAATAGGGATTCATATTTACTCAGGGGCTGCACCCAAAGCTATCCGCTCTTGAAAAATCAAGAGTTTCCAGAATTGCTTGAAGTCTGAAACTCGATCACCTGCTCAAAAGGCAAGTTTCAAAAAGCGAATTCTGAGCCAGGGATATGCTCTTCAGTAAACCCTTTTTCCGGCTTCTCTAATGAGGGGGCATGATTAGAGAGCAAAATCTAATTTAGTTGGGGTTTTTAAAGGGGGTTTTATAACAAATCTGCAAATAATCCGCGAATAATTCACAAATAATTCACAAATAATTCACAAATAATTCACAAATAATTCACAAATAATTCACA
>CAZCKG010000003.1:0-21833 GCA_964498825.1 uncultured Methanosarcinales archaeon | reverse complement strand
AATAATCTACGAATAATCCGTAAGTAATTCAGAGGTAACTCGCAGATGTTTCACAGATAATTCGCAAATAATAGCCTTGCATTGGAAAATTTACATCTATTCAGAATATAAAGAAAGGAAGTATATTCATATAAAAATATATCCATTTGATATTTCGCAAAAATAATTAAAAATAGTTTAAGGTAATCCAGAAACCTTCATAGACCCCATGGTCTTTGTAAGTAACGATGCTAAGAAAGTGAAAAGCAAAGATAGAATTGTCCCTTTACCTGCAGGCATAATTTATATAATTTTATGAACCGGAAACTGCACATAAAAATTGCTGTATATAAGAATACCAGCACATAAAAATTGCCATGTTCTTGAAAGTAAAACTGAATATGCCCCTTCGGAAATGGCGATAAATGTGATGACAGAGACATCATTAATGGAGAAAAAGATGGATTTGTAAAAATTCATGAAATAAAATTTAAGGAGCATTTTTCAAATCTAATTTTTTAAAACTTTTGGTTAAGGACAGAACATAAAGGATTTTACAGAGCTATTTATCCAATTCTTTATCGGATAAATTCTTATAATAAGAACTTTTTTGTTTTTTTGAGACTAAAGAACAGTTTGTTTACCAGAATCATCTAATATTACACAGTCCTTAAGAAAACAAGGTAATTAAAAAAGTTATTGAGGGTTAGATTTATTACACTTATTATACGGTAAGATCTTATACAATTGCAGATTATAAACTTTATATAATACTGTTATATTCATTTTATCACTGGCTTTTGAACTGAGACGTACTGGTGGATAATATATATGGACGAAGGTAAAGGGTATCATTGTCATTCCCATAATAACAAATCTCAGTCTCATAATTTCGGCAATCATGAAAAGATTCCTGTTAAATGCAGAGTAAATCATTTGTTGCATAAAATTGAAAACAGTTTAGTCTTCATAACTCTTGCAAGTCTTTTTTGGTTGGTGTACAAGTCAGGAACAAAACCATCCAGAATAGTTTATCCCTGTCAAAGAGCTGCTGTTGCAAACATAAGTACATTTGCAATATTCCCAATTTTATTTAGCGAGAAAATTAAATTTTTTACCCAGGATTTTAAATTAAGCAAATTATTTTTAGTTATACTAATCATAGCTTTTATACTTGGAGCTTTTACATCATTTAATTACTATAATAGTCCGATTATTCCTCCTATTGAACCTGGAGTGTATGGTAAAATTCTATCCCAATCTGAGCAAGCGGAATTGGGAACTGACAGTGAGTATGCAACAATTCCAGCTGCATATGATCTACCTTCTCCTCATAAAGTTGTAACGGTTCATAATTCAAACTCTTCTACATGGGAAGGAAAAGGAAACCCAAATAATTACATGAACCAAACTGAAATAGATAAAATGGTAGATGTCGGAATAATGGAATTAACTGGAACGACGTCCCCTCAGGACGGATGGAGAAAGATAATTCCATACACAAGCGGAGAATCTGTTGCAATAAAGGTGAATTTTAATAATAACTGGCATTATTCAAACGGGTTTTATTTTAATGATGATTCAGATACAAGTATGCTTAATTACGCTGCAGTTGTAAATTCGGTAATAAGAGGATTGAAGTCTATTGGTGTTCCTTCAGATAAGATATGGATAACTGACCCTTCAAGAACAGTACATGACCAGTTCAGAGAAAGAATCTATGATAAAGATGTGCAATATTATGTAAACGAATATTCAGAACCCTATATTGAAGGAAGACCAAATATTTATTTAACTGGTTATGTTTCGGATAGTTCGGAATATGCATCAACAAGCACAACATACTCTGAAAAAATAAGACCTGCTCAAGTATTTGTTAATGCGACCTATATAATTAATATGCCTCAGTTAAAAGGACATGGATTTGAAAATGTTGGAAGAGTAACCTTGGGCTTGAAAAACAACTTTGGGAGTGTATCTTATACTACTGATGCACATGGAAGTACTCCAGCACATAATGCCGATCCATTTGCAAAACTTTTGGCAGATATTAATAATAATTCAGTTTTCCGAAACAAAACAAGGTTAGTTCTCGGTGATGGCATTATGGGTAATCCTAATGCTAATACTGATTCACCTACGCTCTGGAGTTCATTTGGAAATAAACCACCAGAAACGATTTTCTTTGGAGTTGATCCAGTAGCGACAGATTCGGTTATGATAGATTATATAAAAAGAGAAGGAAATTCAAAAGCTACTGGTCTTGTAGAATATTATGCAGCTGACATTGGATTGGGAGTTTTAGAATCTTGGAATGATGAAGAAAAATATACCTGTATTGATTATCATCCAATTGATCTCGATAATCAAATATACAATCCTGTATATGTAAATTCGACTGTTAATAAAAGTGAAAATGGAAACGAAACTACAATGTAAATGGTAATTAATGCTACATCTTCAAATAGCCATTTTTCAATGAGTTCATCCAAAACCAACTTTCTTTCAAATAAAGAAGAAAAAGGGCTGCAAAGTCAATGGTTAATTTATTCAGCTCATAAAAGCTCATCTTGTCGAGAGAACCAGGAATATGTCAAAAACCTGTGGTTTGAAATCAGCACCCTTGATAATGTTCCTAATCTTAAGTACATATTTCGATATCATTTGACTTATTTACTAAAAAATGAAATTTAAGCTCAAAAACATACGAAGCTTCAGAAAAAATACCCTCAAAGTAGATAATATAAGGAGATATTATGCGCTCCCCCAATAGATCTTCTAAAATTAAACTTGTAGGATTATTAGCTATCATTATTTTAGTTATTTCTACTCTGGGATATATGAGTTCACACTCGAATAAGAACACTTCAAGCTCTAGTCCAGATGCAAAGCTGATGCCTCAAACACCTGGAGCAAATGTTACTTTTATTACTACTGGCTCATCGTTTTCACCAATTATCACAGTTACAGGAAATCCTAAAATCCAATGGATATTTGGGGATGGTTCAACATCTGATTCTGCGTCTCCTACTGTAAATTTTGGTTCAAACGAGATAAGAGCAAACACTCTGGTAGTTACGCCATGGAGTGCGGTAACCAAGATCAATATAGGTTACGATGGTTCAGATGGTGGAGTAACTCCGGGTCCTAATACAATAGAAAATTTAGAGCAACAGAATTTAATAGCTGTTGCTGGTTTAGAAAATGTTGCGCCATACCTCCAGGTATGGGCTTCAAGTTATAATCCAATAACTGACCTGAATTTCAGTGACTTCACAGCACTGCATACTATTGAGTGTTATTATTGTACATCATTGACTACTATCAAACTCCAAAATGTTCCATCTTTGACCAGGCTTTGCCTCGAAAGTTGCAAGATTTCTTATCTTGACCTATCAGAAGCTCCTCATCTGGCTGATCTTCGTGGAGCATGTCAGGAAACTTCAACATACACAGTAAATTTTGGTAATACAGGTGCTTATGTATGGCATATTTGTACTAGAGATAACCCACAGATGGCCAGCACATTACCATCAAGTCAGTTTCCACTTCTAAAAGAATATTTCGTTTGGAACAGTAATCAAAGCGGTACTTTGTATATAAACTCAACAAATCTAGAAAAAGTTGAAGCATCCTTTAATCACTATAATGCTGCGAATTTTTCTGGTTGTTTCCCATCCCGAAGAGATGGTACCGTTAATATTTGTAACAATAATCTCACAAGTTTAGATATTTCCAATGATCCTGGTTTGATTAATTTAGATATCAGTAATAATTTATTAAATCAAACCGCCGTAGACGGAATACTCCAAACGCTGGATTCTTATAACACGATAGGTGAGTATTTAGATTTAACTGGAAATGCTGCACCATCAGCTACAGGAATAGAATACATAAATAATTTAACTGCCAGGGGATGGAAGGTTAAAAGTTGACAAAAAACCATATTGTTGCAATATTCACATGTACCGTTACTTTTGAGTGATCCAACTAGTAGTTCAGTTAATAATGGAAGTACAACAATTCTAGGACTAAGTGAATACTATAGAAATCAAAGGTGAGGTGGGCGCCCCCTCTGAAAGCAATGGGGTATGCTCGCTCCACTGTTCAGGTTTTACTGATTATTAAAAATCGATTATTTTCATTTGTGATACGCTTCTTTTTCTTCCTGATTCCCCTAGTTTTCAATGTAGTTTTTGATAACATATGAAGTTGTTCCATCTCCTATGGTTCCAATATAACCTCCATCATTCCATAGTTCACCACCCTGAAGCTGTTTTTTGAAGACATTGTTTGAAGATTTGTCTTGCTGTAATACTTTCTTAATTTGCATGATTTTAGAAGGAGAGTACTTTGTTTTAGCTCCAACAGAAAGATGTACATGATAACCCTCACTACCAATAGCATCAAACTCAAAACAGTATCTTTCATCAATTTCAAAGTAAATATTTTTCAAAAATTTAAATTTTCTTTGTCTGAAAGAAGCTTTTTACGGTACTTCACATAAAAAACCATATGGTATCTTATTATAATTATTGGGGAATTTGACTCTTCGCTGTTTTGTGCGAGTCGAAAATAATTGCTTAGTTTGGAAGTAGTCAAATTAAATAGAGAAGCATCAAGCTTGAATATGATTTTCAACAATAACTGTTCCTACATTTTATACATGCTACTTCAACATTTAGAGCTAAATGTAAGTTACCCACTCGAAACAGCGAAGAGCCGGAAATTTTCCATCCCCACAGCTCGGAGGATGTCCGATAATTACTATCAGTAATAACGAATTCCTTCTATTTCAATTTAAAGGCTTTATATGCCTTATTTTACACATATTTTATACCCTGAAATTAAATTGTCGGACAGGCTGCTCGCTGCGGGGTATTTGACTGAAATAAAGATTACTCATTCTTAAATGATAAAAGTTAAATCTAGATAATTTATTTTCTATGAAGCGTATTCTCGGATACGTATCATCATTTGATGATACATAAACGAAAGTACTTTTCTTTTCAGGAAGGAAACATATTATCAGTCAGAAAGTGAATATTTTACTCTATATATATTAAACATAAATATAGAATAATGAGATTAATGGAAATAAATAACAAAATAAATAATAAACAATAAAAAAAGTGCTCAAACTTTATTATCAATTATAAATATCCAAGGTTTTAGAGCAGCCTCCACAAAAATATATTAAAATGTTAAAATTTTACCACATTGTTTTTATCTAACATAAATCTTTAAGAAAGGTCTGAGAAAATAATGATTAGAAAAAGGATTGAAATAAAATGATTTCATCAAAAGAGATGTTTTATTATATTATAAAAGGAATTGATGGGATAATAACCCCTATAATCTTGTTAATGACAAAAATAATATTTGTAGATTCCTCAATTATTGTCTCACTTGGTAAGATGAGAGGACTTATATTATTGCCTTTTATAGAATGTACCTCGATCCCCTCCATCGGAAAAGATGTCTACTTCTCGGAACTACTAACTCGTAAGTATGTTTTCGGAAAAAAAGTTGGCATTTCGAATTTTTGCAAGTTGTTCGGTCCACTAAAAATCGGAGATAACGTAAACATGAACTATAATGTTCAGTTGAGGCCACAAACTATTATTGGTAATAATGTCGACATAGGACCCAATACACTATTTCTCACCGATACTCACGATTTAGGAAGTGAAAAACAAAGAGCTGGAAAACATAGAATTAAGAAAATAATTGTTGAAGACGGATGTTGGATTGGAGCAAACGTAATTATAATAGGTGAAGTGACAATTGGCGCAGGATCTATTATAGGTGCAGGATCTATCATAGATACTGATATAAAACCTAATACATTAGTAACAAGTGACCGGTCAAAAGCTACCAGGGAAATGAGGAAAATGACTTTTTTAAGGAAATCATAATTACATTAATATAGGAATCAAGGCAGCATAACCGTCTTAATTCTATAGTTTACGCATGTGAATTCCTGGAAAAAATTGTGGAACAGAACCCCGGGAAAAATAAAACTTATCCAGGATAATTCAAAATCATGTGCAGATAAAAGGCAAGGAAAGCCAGTGAATTAAAAATAAAACTCGTGTTTTTCCTCCTTATTCACCAAATCTAAGTCCTGTAGAATTTATGAGAAACGATAAGAGAAAAGTATCTGTTAGATTAATCTGAAGAAGCGTAAACCCCCTATGTCTTTAGCATAGGGATATAAGCGTAACTTCACCCTGGCTCTGTATATAACCTACTTTCGGCTGGTAACTCCAATTTTCCTGAGTATTTTTACTGATAGCGTTTTTGCTTGAAAACACGTTGTTCTCTGACACTAAACGTTCTTGCAAAAATTGTTCATGTTTAATATGTCTTGATAGTTAGGTCATATGTTAACCAGTTTCAAACCAAACACATATTTGCATAATGTTTAATAAAGCTATCATTAAAAAAGATTTAATTTTTATGTAGATCTGCCGAATATAGGATTGATGAATACCAGAAAGATATGTAAAATATCTGAGATTAAAAACATCTATAAGTTAGATAATCCCTCTTTGTTTTTTCATTTGTGGAAGGCTTGTATTTCTTTCTTTAGTGCTGTAATTTACATTTTCCCATAAAAAGTACAGCTAAAGAACAGTACTGTTGGGAAGAATTTCTTGTATATCTGTTCAAATGTTCCATAGAGCAGTTGTCTTTGCCAGTTTGAATAGCCTTCTGTTATTGATCTTACAGATCTGAAACTCAATTTGCTTAATGGCTCTTTAAATTTTGCAATTATCTCTTTGTAGGGTTTTGGTTCGTTGTCAGGACCGGTATCATCAACTGATATATTGTTAGATAGTTCTTTACTGTCTATATATTGAAAGCTATTAAATATAATTTCTTTAGTTTGCTCGCTTTGTGGAGTAAAATTAGCTACGGTACCAAAATATTGGCAAATTGTTGATTCTATGTGTGGCACCCCGCTTTCATTTGTATAGTTCCAGTTACTAATAATTAATCCATCACAATTAGTGACAGAATAATTTATATAAGTAGGTTCCCAATCAATAATATAAGTTATATTTGTCGCATTTAAATATAGAGAATCAGAATATACACTATAATATATGTTTGTGGGATTTCCTTCAATTGATCCAGGTTGATTGGTGAACCACAAATGTTCATCACGCCCAGGCCATTGATTTATTTCTATATCAATCTCATGATAATTATCTGCATAAGTAAACATCCCTATTGATGTATTACGTTCTAAATTCAGGGATGGAGAACTTATGTTCCATATGAATTTTCCGTACTTGACTGTATAAGGGCTTTCAAGTGTAGTACAATACCATGTATCACCGATTTTTTGTAACCTCATATGAAGGCGGCCTTGATCATCCACCCATGTGCTATTTTCCACCTGAGACATTACCCTCCAGTTCATTCCACTCCACAAAAGGCGACCGTGGCTCACATTATGCTGATATTCTACCTCTACATCTGTAGAAGGGTTTTGGTTGTCTAGTGATACAAAACTGAGATGAAAATAAATAACAGCTATGACAAGTGTTAGTAATATGAAACCAAATATAATTATTAGATTTTTCATCTTAAACTACCCATAAAGCCCTGTAGAGAAAGTTCTAATCAGACAAGTCTGGAAATTACTCTCCCTTCTCTTATAAGAACACTTTTCAAAGTTCTACTGCTTTGAGACATACAATAAGTTGACTAAAATATAATTAAGTTGTAATTAAAGTCTGATTATGAGTTATAAGATTAATCCAATTTTCTTTCCTAATGTTACATACTGTCATCTAAGATTTATTTAACAAGAATGTATTATCTCTACGCAACCTTTGTACTCTAAACTAGATATTTTTTTGACATGAAAGTACTAAAACACTTTCACATTTTGTATTTATTATTCAAAGAATTTTATGTTTGTTTTTTTCTATGTTTTCCTATCGTGTACGTGGTGTGCGCACAACCAACTGTTTAACCAACTCTCTGATATCTGGAAATTACATATCTATCTCTGAGCAAATCCCAAAAATTAAATTTACATCCAAAATCCTGAATTGAAGATAGTCAATTGATTCTCCTAATGTGGAAATATTTTGACACCTTCATTGATTTCAGGTAAGAACTGATATTGGGAGGAATTTACTAAGATGTTTATACAGGAACCAATATGGTTTATTTAATATATCTGTTGTATATGGGTTTACTGCAATAGTTTTTATGCAGCTGAAGTTTCCATCGGAACTACTAACAGTCATATTTACAGAATACGTTCCTATTTGTTCAAAGACATGAACAGGATTTTTCTCTGTGGAATCTATTTTACCATCGTTTTCAAAATCCCAGCACCAATTTTCTGATTTAATCACAGATGTGTCATTGAAAACTACTGTTAATGGAGCTTTCCCGGAAGCTGAAGACGCTGAAAACGAATGTATAGGAATTCCGGAATCTGTAATACTTATTGTATGAGTACCGGGATCAACATTATGATAAATATAGTAAAACCTGTTTTTAGATCTTATCTCATTATCATAAATTTCTATTCCATCATAATTAGCATTTATTATATTTGTATTATTTATTATTTTTATTGTAAAATTATTAATCGGCTGTTGAGTAGTAATTTCAATGAAAGTTTTATTTTTATCACGAGTTGCTTTTATTGTAGATGCTTTTATTCTCGAATTATACTTAGCAATAGTTTCCAAACTCTCATAAGAGACATCATCCAAATTTTGAGTTGTGTAGACAAATACTTTAGATATATTGGAGAGCATATCGGTATTTTCCATAACCCCTTGGATATGCCCTCCGACGAGATAATTAGCTGGGAAATTAATATTTTTAAAATATTGTAAACTATTTATATTTTCGGTATATATATCAGCTGAGGTATTGGTATTAATATCATATCTAGTAGGTGTTTCTAATTCAATTAAATTTGTTTTTTTATTATAGAGAATCTTTTGCTTTGGGAAGAATATGTTGTTACTTAACTCATCTCCAATAGGACCCATTGCTGTAAAAGGCCCATAATTTGAACTTATCAAATATCCACGGTTTGCAAATACCTGAAATGCTGGGATTGTACCTGAAGTTCCCGGAAATCTAAAGCTATAAAATCCATAGCTCTCATTTCCTTCGACATCGTTTATGATATATTCAAACCTCGTTACATTACTATTAGTAGCTGAACTTTCGTCAGTCCACTCTACTCCATGTGGGTGAATAGTATGAGTATCTCCAAATTGAGATAAATAATCGAGTCCTTCCTTTGTAGTATCGCTACCAGGAACAATGAAAAATGTATCCGGAATAGAACAATTAAGATTACTTTTCATTGTAAAATACCTTGAAGTTTTATCGATATCACCACTAGAAGCATGCATATCATCTGCAGTTAATGAGAATATTTTGTCCGATTTTGGATATGTTACAGCTATACTATATGTGTTCGATCCGAAACCTAAAATCCAGTCTCTCAATGAGTAAAACAATTTTGAGGCAGTATTTGAGTCAAAATAACTATTTTTCCCTCCCGAAATAAACATACTAGGATTTGAATAAATTGCTTTAGCTCCAGTTGTTGTGTTTTCAAACTTGACAAGCATATTTCCGTCCCAATATCCCAGATACATTAAAACACTATATGAAAATCCCGCTATTGTTCCTGCACGAGATTTATAAGCTCTCATCCAGGTATGGCTTTCAATCGATGTTTGAGCAGGAACTGATGTGGGGAAACCCAATAACAGTGGATCGGTATTGTCGAAATATATTAGCTGATTGGAATCAATAGGATATTGACGCCATTCCCCCAAAATATTTATTCGGTTAGCAGTTTGTAAATTACCTTTCTCATCATATATTGGATCATTTAAAAACCAAACTTTTCCACTATCATTCAAATAATTATTTATGATTGTAGCCGTTGAATTTGACATTTCGTTTTCAGGAATTAGAAGCAAATCAACATCTGATAAATTTTGAGATGAAATTGTATCATTAAATAAATATGTCAGGTTGTACTCATAAAACATCGATGTACAAAATGGATCGTGATTTACTGTTTGTGTATTTTCTAGATATACAGCTACATGTTTACTATTATTAAGATATTCTATTGGAGTTGCCGATGTCATGCTTGATGTCAAACTTAGAACTGCTAATAAATAAATTAGATATATTAAGAATCCATTTTTAAGTCTCATGTCAACTTTCCCTCTGTAAATTCTAATATTGCCTTTCTTTTATATTTTCAAAACTCCTTGTCGAACTATATCAAAATAGATTATTTAAGCTTTCTTAAAATAATTATTCAAGATCTTGTATTACAATATTTTTTTATATATCCAAAAGCCCCTCTCAAACTAATGATTAAACGGATTATTTAAGCATTCTTAAATTAATTATGCCTATCGTGGATTATAATAATAAATTTTAGTATATTAAACATTTTATTGTATATATATCTTCAGATTTTTCTTAAAATACTCAAAGCAAAAAAAATAATCAATACCAGTATATTGATTTTTTAGAGTTTGATTTTAAACCCTGTTGAGGAAATTTTGGATAAGGTAATCTTTTTCATATTATTATTGTTTTTACTCTCTTGGAGCTGATCCCAAAACTCAAAATTGGGCCTCTGAATTTCAACTTCCCAATAACCAATTGAGTTTCCGATTATGAAAATTCTCCTGAAATTCTTATCGATGTAAGAAGTAAAATTAGTTTTGGGATAAGCTCTGCATCAAATATATAAATGTTGCATTATATTGAAATGTGACTATAATTACCTGACGAATTCCATCTTCCTGATCAATAAGATAATCTTTTATAAATGAGATGATATTAACCATTGACTTTGCATCCTGTTTTTTTGATGAAAGAAAATGGGTACAGAGTCAGCCATATTTAACAGAACTTCCGGCATGCTATCGAATTCGGCAATTTAGCAAATTCGCTGTAAATTTTAAGTCAAATTTTTGCTTATTGAAGATAGTTTGGCTCTCATGACGTGGGATTTTCTCATAGATAACTTTTTGAGATTTGTGATTCTACAGAAAATTAGGCGCACTGCCTAAAACCATACATTATCTATAAAGAAAAGTGAAATATATGAAATTAATATACTTTTATCCAAAAGAAGATAATGCTCCAGCAGCTTTAGCACGTGAGTTGTACTCAGCTCTTACAGACCAAAAAGATTTAAATGTATACATTAATCTTTATCCTTATAATAACTTATACCCATTGAATTCGTGTGGCTTAAAAAATTTCTTTTTCAACTCTAAAGATTTTTTTTGTGTCCATATGACAACAAGTCCTTTTTTTGCTCCAACACAAAGATTTCTATTACATCTAATAGCTATATTAAAAAAAGTGCCTATTATTTTAAATTATCATGGTGATATTCAAATAGAAACGATAAATCAATTTAAGAATAGATCTTGGTTTAATTTTTTTAAATACGTTCCGAGTTATTTTTTCGTTTCTTTCTTTTTAAAAAATGCAACAAAAATTATTGTTAACTCATATAACATGAAATCTCTTATTGAAAAGAAGTATAATGTATCAAATAGCTATGTTATACCAAATGCAATAGATGATTCTTGGTTTTGCGAAAGCAAATCAAAAGTGCATCTTGAAGGTTGCCCTTCTATTTTTTATCACGGCAGACTCTCATATGAAAAGGGTGTTGACCTTCTTATTAAAGGTCTTGCTAAGAGCAAAAGGTCAGATGCAATTATATATATTGCAGGCAGCGGAGATCAATTAGATTATTTGAAATCTATCGTTAAAGAGGAAAGAATTGAGAATAATGTAAAATTCTTGGGGAAACTTTCAACAGATAAACTAAAAATATATCTGCCAAGTGCTGATATGGCAATATATCCTTCTAGGTATGAATCTTTCTCCCTTGCTATTCTAGAGGCTTTTGCTACACTAAATGGAATTGTCTTCTATTCCAATAAGGCAGGAATAAATGATTTTGTTGACAATATGGGTTTTGAACTCAAGTCTTTTGAACCTACTGTTGACGAAATTGCGAGCATTATTCGGAATCACTACCCGAATGAGAAAATAGGGTATATTGTATCAATGCAAAAGAAATTTGCAAAATTATTTACATGGGATTCTGTTTCTACCCAGTATCTTCAAGTATACAATGAGCTGAAAAATAAGTGAAAAATTGGGAAAAGAGTGTGATCACTGTAACTACAGTAGGCTAATAAAAGAGTGAATGTGTGGATATTACGTATTTATAATTATTTATGATATGCAATCCTCAATTTGGCGGGCAGACTCGGAGCCGACACATATGTTTTTTAAATAAGATGTGCTAGTATATGTTGCATGTGTTGTCGATATATATAGTGTGAAATTTATTTTTGGTATTGTTAACTAAACATAGCTAGCTCTTTATTTCTGAATTTCATTAATAGAAGAACAGAGTACTTTAGCATTTCAATACTCTTAGTATAACACTTTGTCTTTCTTCTCAATCTTGCCAGAAAGTGCCTCAATATGCTGTTATATCCTTCAACAGTATACGTTTCTGCTTTAGATTGAGTATGAATTTTTTCTGGGAGAAACTCTGCATATGCCCTCCAATGATCAGTCATCACTTCCCCTATCTCTTTCTTCTCTAATTTTTCCCAGAGTTGTCGTCCAGTTTCCGTTCCCCTACTGCCAAAAGAGCAGTTGATGAACTTTTTCCCAACTCTATCAACAGCAATCCAGATCCAGCAATATTTTTTTTGTTACCGATGTAAGTGTGCATCTCATCGAGTTCAACAATAGATATCTCATTTTCGCTTTTTAGGTCCTCTAAGTCCTGACCAAATTTCTTTATCCATTTTTGGACAGAAACATGACTTACCCCTAAAAACCGGCCTATTGAGCGAAACCCTAATCCTTCAAGATAGAGTTGTAAAGCCTGTCTCTTAACAGAAGCGGAGCTAGCAGTTGATTTTATCTCTACTGTATAGTTATATCCACAATCATGGCATTTGAATCGTTGACGTCCACCAACTAGACCGTTCTTGTGGTGAGTGGAACTCTTACATCTTGGGCAATTCATGCAGAACTATAGGTTTTCATAATATATTACTATTTTTAATTACCAAAGCCTAAAAGAAAGTGTCTGTGCGTTCACAGAACACTCTGCAGCATTCGCGGCAGATGTATTTTCTGACTCTACCGTTTTTGGTTTGATATGTGCCATTGCCCACAATTTTTCCTTGTCCAAGAATACCGTGAAATATACACTCTTTATTGGGGCAAACAACGTGAGCAAATTTTGGTTTTGGTCCTCGTTTTCCCATTAGAATATAAAGTATCAGTCGGATTATATAATATCAACAGAATAATATAGGAGCGCCATAATTTTCAACTCATACAAAACAGCGAAGAGCCGATTTATTATAGTCTCAAATTTCTGAATATATCTGCTATGACTTACTATTAAAGAATTTGATTTTTACTTGACAAATGTGTATTCAGAAACAAATATATGTATCTAATTTTCCCATAGTGAGGTTTGAGTGTCTTATAATATAATCAATTGGAGATAGTGAGTTTATAAACTCCCTTTTAGTAGAAATTACCACGGAAACAATTAAATATTTTATAGATAGTATGCTATATGCACAAGAGTTATTCTAAACTGTCGAGCTTGCGCAGTTAAGAATATTATAATTTTATAAGGGGGGCTTAGTATAAATTGTACTAGAATACTTTTGTTTTTCCTAGCATTTAGTATGTTAACGCCATTAACAGTAAGCGCCAATACGTATCCTGTTAATAATAATCTGTATTGGAGTGGAATTAACTGGTATGTGCCTTCAGCACACTCAAACACATGGGTAGACAATGAAAACAATCTTCATATGAGATTAGAAAAAATTGGTGATAGATGGCAAGGTAGTCTACTTGAAAGTGGTAATACAGTCAAATATGGAAAATTTACATGGGTTTCAAGTTCTACTTCTTTGAATTTAGAAAGAAATACAACTATAGGTTTATTTACGTACCATGATGATAGAAACGAGCTTGACATAGAAATAAACCAATGGCCTGGGTGCGATGAACATTTATATTTCGTGAAACAACCTGGATCAGTTGATGATCATCCTAAAAATATTTCTTACGGTGTTTTTTCATCTAATCCTCACCTAAATGATAAAAACATAGTATATTCAATTGAGTGGACTCCGAATTATGTGTATTATTCTGCCACTGCAAGTGATGGAACCATAATTCGAGACTGGAATTATACAAATCCTGAAGGTATTCCGTCAATAAATTCTACTATTTGTATGGATTTGTTGCCACTGGCAGGGACTTATTATCCTGCAAGTGGAAATGCAGCAGAAGTAGTATTGCGTAGTTTTACTTATACTCCATATGAATCACTTATTAAAAAATCCAGTACAGATACAACAAACTTAGTAGATCATTCTACAAATGATAACTCTGGGACAGAACAAACCTCTGGGACAGAACAAACTGTTCAAAAACCGATCAACAATAATCTGTATTGGAGTGGAATTAACTGGTATGTGCCTTCAGCACACTCAAACACATGGGTAGACAATGAAAACAATCTTCATATGAGATTAGAAAAAATTGGTGATAGATGGCAAGGTAGTCTACTTGAAAGTGGTAATACAGTCAAATATGGAAAATTTACATGGGTTTCAAGTTCTACTTCTTTGAATTTAGAAAGAAATACAACTATAGGTTTATTTACGTACCATGATGATAGAAACGAGCTTGACATAGAAATAAACCAATGGCCTGGGTGCGATGAACATTTATATTTCGTGAAACAACCTGGATCAGTTGATGATCATCCTAAAAATATTTCTTACGGTGTTTTTTCATCTAATCCTCACCTAAATGATAAAAACATAGTATATTCAATTGAGTGGACTCCGAATTATGTGTATTATTCTGCCACTGCAAGTGATGGAACCATAATTCGAGACTGGAATTATACAAATCCTGAAGGTATTCCGTCAATAAATTCTACTATTTGTATGGATTTGTTGCCACTGGCAGGGACTTATTATCCTGCAAGTGGAAATGCAGCAGAAGTAGTATTGCGTAGTTTTACTTATACTCCATATGAATCACTTGTCGGAAAATCTAATACAAATACAGCAAACGGAGTAGACTCTTCTACAAGTAATAATTCTAGGACAGAACAAACTGTACAAAAACCAGTTATTAGCTTCTGGGGTTCAAAAACATCAGGAGATGCACCGTTAACTATAAAATTTACCGATGCAAGTAAAGGATCACCAACTGCCTGGAAATGGAGTTTTGGAGACGGAACATATTCAACAGACCAGAATCCAAGTCACACTTATTCAAAAGCAGGAACCTACACGGTTACTCTTACAGCAAGTAACGAAGCAGGAAGTGTGACAAAAACCAGAGCAAATTACATAAAGGTGACGGACACAAAGGTGACAGCTGTACAAAAACCGGTCTTGAGCTTCTGGGGATCCCGAACCTCTGGAAAGGCTCCTCTGACTATAGGTTTTACCGATGCAAGTAAAGGATCACCAACTGCCTGGAAATGGAGTTTTGGAGACGGAACATATTCAACAGACCAGAATCCAAGTCACACTTATTCAAAAGCAGGAACCTACTCGGTTACTCTTACAGCAAGTAACGCAGCAGGAAGTGTAACAAAAACCAGAGCAAATTACATAAAGGTGACGGCTATACGATAACCAGTTGCAAGTTTCAGAGTAACGTGATCTCAGGAAATGCGCCCTTGAATATATCCTTTACTGACACCAGTACAGGAACATCCACTGCATGGAAGTGAAATTTTGGAGACGGGAAATATTCAACACAAAGGAGTCAAGTACATAAACACTCCGCATGAGGAAAATATACAGTTACTCTTAAATAAGTAATCCAGCTGGAACCAGCACAAAAAAAAGTAAAAATAGTTGCGAGTTTTGGGATTCCAAAAATTTTCTCAGGAACTTAAGATACATTTCAAACAAATGAAAGTATCTTAACTCTTTTTTCGGCTATGACTCCACATTGTCTTGGGCAGGAAGGCTGCACTTATAGGTTTCTCTAAACTGGTCAACGCAAATCTAACCTTCACAGCTAATTTTTACTGACCTTTGATAAAAAAGTGATACTATCATTCTGTTTCTTCTTCTTTAAATTCCATGTTAGCTCATTCAGCATTGAGAAAAAAGGATTTCCTGAAGAATGGTAAATCTCAATGATAGGTCTATGCACTAATGTATACATGCGCAGCTAATGTTCCTGAATACTTGATAGATATAATTCATGTGCAGTATCCAAAGGATTACTACAAGAGAATAAAAACAATAATAATAGAAAAAGATTACCTTATCCAAAATTTCCTCAACAGGGTTTAAAATCAAACTCTAAAAAATCAATATACTGGTATTGATAATTTTTTTGTTTTGAGTATTTTAAGAAAAATCTGAAGATGAGCCTATCCCAAAAATTCATGTAACCTAATTATTGCTGCTACCATTACAACTCCTAGATATGATTCCTCTTTTATTTCATATCTTGGCAATACTTTCTTACATGACTCTATCCAGCTAAAGAACCTTTCTACTATGCTTTTCTTTTTGTATTCTTCCTTATCTACCTTTATTGGTCTTCCTTTCTTCTTTTTCTTTCTGTTTCTTTTATTTACTGGTATATTGGACTTTATTCCTCTTTTCCTGTTATATTTTCTGATTTTAACTGTGTCATACATTGTATCAGCTGTCACTTTGGAAGGCCTGTTAACAGGCCTTCCTACAGGTCTCTTTATCTCAAAATTTTTAAGTGTAGGTATGTAAAGTGTTGAGTCATTCTTATTTGCAGGAACAACTATAATAGAGAGAGGAAGACCCTGTAAATCTACTAAAAAGCTTAATTTTATTCCTTTTACTTTCTTGTGACCATCGTAGTCGATATTTCCCCTTTTTTAGCAGGAATATATTTTGTATCAGTAAAGCAATGAGAGAGATTTATTTTCTTCAAGTCATAACCTTTGTTTAAAAGTTCATTAAAGATCTTATTATAGACATCATGTTCACATAGGTAAAGATGAAATCTATGAATTGTCGATTTAGATCCATAGCGACGAGGAACGTCTTTCCATGTACAACCTGTCATAACAACGTATAAAATACCATTCATTAACTTCCTCATATTTGCACGGGGCCTTCCTGTAGGTGATTTCTGCGGAGGAAGATAAGATTCTATGGATTCCCATAGAACGTCATCGATTTCGTGGAAGGATATAAGTAAATTTATAATTTCAACCAAATATTATTTTTGGGATGAACTCAGTAAGAAAGATATTTTTCAGATTATACCACTTATTCAGGGATAAACTATATTTTGTCAAGAATTAAATTTTTTCTCTATTTAATAAAAAATATATTCCTATAATTAATGCGATAGCAGTTGATATCGTGGCTCCAATTATCCCTAGGTGTGGTATAAGATACATAGCCAAAATTATGTTGATGATGGCTATGAGAATTGAAGATTTATTAACTAATTTGACACCGTCAATTCCTGTTGAACAAAATGTCCAATTATATATTCCATAGTAAACAATCAAGATACTAAAAATAGCAAATGAAATCATTAATGGAATATTTATTGTGTATGCACTGCCATATATATTTAAAATAACAAATTCGATAAAAACCATAAAAGGAATTCCAAATACAATTAGATATGGTGTAATTTTATTAATTCTTTTTAAAATAATAGTCTTATCGCCGCATTTTGATGCAACCGGAAAGAAAACGCTATTAAAAATATTAAAAAATATAGCTGCAGTATTTATTGAAGCGAAGCTATAGGCATTATATATCCCCAAGGCTTCAGTATTCATATACATATTGATAAATATTTGATTTATGTTAGTGTATAATACGAAAACTATGCTTCCAATTATTGAATATACTGCAAACTTTGTCAATGTATTTGCCCAAAATCTATCCAATTTAAATATGAAATACTTACGAGTATAAATCAACATAAAACCACTTGTGATTAGATATGCAAAAAACATTGAAAATATTGCTGATTTATATGCTAACATGTTTATATAAACAAGATACAATAAAGAAAATAGCAGTATGAAGCTATATATTGGAGCAATCATTGCATAGATTTTCATTTTATGTAATCCATTGAGTGTACTCATTAGGAGAGTATAAATTACATACAATACAGCAAAAACAATCGATAAATGAAACATTTCACTAGGCACAGAAAAATATTCTAATACTTTTTGCGGAATAATTAAATATATAAGTAAAAATATTATTGTAAAAATGAGTACGAGAGTATAGGTTGTTGAAATTACGTTTCTATGTCTATCAAAGTTCTCGTCTTCAGCATTATATTTTACCATTGCATTATTATAACCCATAAGCATTGGAATATACAAAAACATTGAAATGGATTGGACTAGACTGAATTTTCCATATTCTAAAGGCCCAAGAAGCCTGCCAACGAGCACGTTAAAAGTAAACAAAAAAATCATTCCAATTAATGTTCCAAATCCTACGTATGATAAATTCTTGAAGAAGTGAGTGGCTTCATTGCCCATTTTCTCATGAAATACCTTACTATAGATGAAACCGATAGCAAGCCAACAATAATTACAAATGGATAAGTTCACTAACAGCACCTTTTACCTTACCTTTTTTAGTTTTGATCTTTTATTCTTTCAACGTAACTACTTCGATCCCACCTGAAAATTCCCACTGCCTGAATGTGATCCACACATATGCAAAATATAGCATAACAAGCAAGATAATTCTCAATTTTCTTTCCCATCTTATAGGAATTTCTGAATTTATTCAACCAAGAATGTGCCCTTTCTAAACCTACCTTTTTGTCCTAAAACCTAGTGTCGCGTCAGTCCTCAAGGATTACACAATTCTGATTGTCTGTAACCGATTTTATACGAGATTTTACAGTTGACGCGACACTAGTATCGTTTTTCCTTCTATGTTTTCTTCTCCATGGCTCATTATATGTGCAGTATAACCATATTCTTCTATCATTATTCTATATCAGGAAAATCTTATCCTTTATCCATCAGCTTACCCGAAACTAACATTGAGATCACTCCAAAACTCCGATTAAACCCCTAAATCTTGAATTTGGGATAATCAATCGATTTTCTAATAGGAGAATAGTTATGAAAATTTTTATTACTGTAGAAGTTAAATTGGTGTCGGGATGAGTTTCATCTTTTATGGTTTTCTAGGCTTCTTTTTTGGCAATGGTAGTAAAAGTTATATTTTTTCCAAAAATCTTTAGCAATTTCGTAGTCATGCACAATTTTCAGTTTTGTCACTACCACAAATGATATTAAATTGAAATATATTGCCTTTCAGATCGGCTCTTAGGTAAGATTTCAAAGATTATTTAAATAACTACTTAATATTTTTACGACTCGTTTAAAACTTAGGAATGATGAAAATATAATATCAAGAGGTTTTGTTGCCAAGAATAGTTATTGGGGGAAATGAAACTATAGATCAATTCCCAAACTGAAATTTATAAGTTATATTTTCATCATTCCTTAATGTGGCCTCGTTACGACCTCCATGATTGACTTTAAACTCTAGTAATTTAGAGAATACCACCCATTAACATATACTATAGATCTCCTCATATTATACTCCTCAGTATTTTTATTTTCCATCATTTGATAGAAATATGCTGCTTTAGTGTATGCAACTACATGTATATCGTTTTCAGATACGTGATCTTTGAAAAAACTAGATCCAACTTCTTGAGACATGGGATAATTGATATAAGAGTCCCTCCCATAGGAATATAGTGGATATGTTACAAAGGTAATCAATAAAAAAGCAATAAAAAAAACCTTAATAATTTTACGTAAAGACCTGGATGAAATATTTAATGAGCTGAAGGATGAAGCTATAAATATTGAAATAAATAACATTGAATAATTTAATGTTCGGCTAATAATATTTTGTGTATCTGAACCCCCGAAAATCAAATTAGATAAAGTAATAGTTGACAAAATAAAACCTAGAAGCAGAATAGAATATTTCTTGATAAATTTAGGCTCTTTTAATATGTTTGTATTATTAGTAGTGAGGGCATAAAAGCCTACAAAGTAAAGGTCGCATATGATTATAACCGCCAAAACCAGTGCATACAATTCATACTTAAACATCGTAAGACTTTGTATCCATGAATAATCCGGTGCTAGATTTCCAGAACCGACTGTATACGCGGAAGCTTGACCCCAATATTTGCCTTCCATTGTAATAATTTTATAGAGACTTTCGATTATTCCAGTACCCATAGTACAGGATGGTGAAAGTATCCACGTGATCCATAAGAAAAGAACTGAATAAATTTTTTTTCCAGTTATATCAAGTATATTTAACTTGGTTATATGAATATAGAAATAAAAAAATACAAGAATTACGAGAAGTACAATAGGATGTATTGCATGGGTTAATACAAGTAAAATTGCAACTATATAAAACAAAGTTCTTGAGTTCCGTTTATCTGAGACACATAAAAACAAGGAAACTAACGTTAATACTATAGCTAAGGAATTGGGAGTGAGCGAGATCTCAATAATTTGTGATGGAATTGCAATAACAGTTGAAATAAAAGCAATTCTTGAATTAAAGAGGTGAGTTGTTAATAGATACCAAAAGGCAAAAATAGCTATCAAAGTTAAAGGTGAAAAAATATATCGAGAAAACGCAAATAAATCAATACCTGTCAATAAATTAACTATATAAAACAACATATAAGAGCCAGGAAAGCTTTTAGGATAGGGCAACATAATCGAGTCAGAGAATACTTCTGGAAGTAAGACAGACCCTTGTACAACGTTAATAGTGTCTGGAAAACGATAGAAAGTAGACAAAAAGTATGGTGTTGAGTCTACAATTAATACTAAATAAGTGATAAAAATAAGATGAAACATTTTTCCTTTTAAATCAAAATTCATTATTATGAGAAACAGGAGTACATAAATTATGATTATAATATAGATCCAGGGCCAAACTCCTTTAACAAGCCATAGAGAGTCTGACTGTCTTATATTTTGTATGTAGGTCCAATTAATATGTATAAGAAATATCCACAAAACAAATAGAAGAGTGGAAAAAGTAAAAACCACCGAACGCAACAAATTTTTTTTCAAAACATCCACCGTAAATTATCGATTTTTTTCAAAACTTGAAAATTTATCTATAAATCATATATCCTAAAGTTATGGCATTTACACACTTGAACTGAAAAACATTGGCATTAAGCCGTTAAATCTTATAAAGCATAGTTTTAATCAATGGTAGTTATTATATTAATTTGTAACTATTCAGACATAGTTCAGGGTATGTTTAACGGCGCTCCTTTGAGCGCTGCAAGATAGCAGCTATAACTTTTAAACTATTCTTTCTGATTGTAGAAATATAAACTCTAATTCTGCAGAAAGCTACCGCCCCTTGTGTGGTTCTGAAAGTTCCTGATATTTTCTGCTGTAGTTCATCATCCTGATATCTCTTTCCACCTGGTTATTCTCAAACGGAAAGTTCAAGTCTGTAAGGAATCTAATGATCTTTTCTTTGTGTTCCATAAATCTTTCAAGTAGATTCCTTGCTTTGGTTTTTGGACTCGCACCTCTTATTCCTTTATTTTACAGGATTTAGAGAAGTGGATTTTCTTCAACCCCTTTAATGATGATGGCATTGAACCTTTTTTCTAACGCTTTAATTTGCTCAAAATCCAGATCTTTGACTTGCTCTTTACACTCA
>CAZCKG010000002.1:48896-51224 GCA_964498825.1 uncultured Methanosarcinales archaeon | reverse complement strand
TCCATGAAAAGGTTGGTTACAGGCACTTCTGCAGTAGGTGCTAGATAGAAACCATCAGTGCATCCGTACATATCATCTTTAAACTTGGGCAACTGGCCTGTGCCGGTCATGGCTTTCTCGTTAATAAGCACGGGAGGGAAGACTTCGAGATACCCCTGCATGGTGTGCACATCAAGCATGAAGTTTATGAGCGCTCTCTCGAGCTTTGCGCCCATGCCTTTGTAGACTGCAAAACCCTGACCTGAGATCTTGGCTGCTCTCTCAAAGTCCAGTATATCCAGTGCCTCTCCTATATCCCAATGAGGTTTTGGAGTGAACGTAAACTGCCTCGGTTCACCAACTACTCTTACAACCGGATTGTCATTCTCATCCTTGCCTATAGGAGTAGTCTCAGAGGGGATATTGGGGATACTAAGCATTATTTCGTTTATTTTTGACTTATAATCGCGTATTTGATCATCTATTTCTTTAATACGATTGTTAATTCCCTGCATCTCTTCTATCTTAGAGTTGGCATCCTTTTTTTCCTTCTTAAGCTGCGCGACTTCACGGGTGACTATGTTACGCTTATTTTTTAGCTTATCACCTTCTCCAAGGCATTCTCTCCATGCGATATCGTACTCAAGGAGGCTGTCTATAAGCTCAGTGCCCATGTTTCTGTTAATAAGGGCACGTCTGACAATTTCGGGGTTATTACGCACAAATTTGAGTTCAAGCATATTAGCCCGAGATGTCGCGAGTATTGTATATATTTTTTGATTATTCGCGATTTTCTAAACTGCAAATTTATGAAGATCCCCACAAAACTGATTGAGATCCAATTTTAGAGGATAAAAATAGAAGGTAAAAAATCCGAAGTTAAAAAGAGTTGAAATAAAATATTTGAAATGGAAAAGTTGAAAAAAAATTGAAAGAATTGAGATTAAATAAAGAATTTCTCAATTTCTCACAACTGAAAAAACGTTATCGGTTTTATTGACATTTGCTTAAGAGCCTTAAGCGAGGAGTTTTCCATATGGGCTCTCTTCGAAATAACTAACAAATTGCTTGACCGTCTCATTAGATCCGCCGGAGTCTGAGCCCAGAAGCAGCTTTGAGAGACTTACCCTATTCATGTAAATGACTTTAGGCTCTCCTGCAATTCCCCCAAGCTCTGCAGCCTTGTCAATTGAATCGTAAAGATTCCCAATATCGTCTACAAGACCAAGCTCCTTTGCTGTAATTCCAGTATATATACGACCGTCTGCAATGGCTTTTACATCGCTTCTGCTCATATTCCTTCCTTCGGAAACCGTGGTTACAAAGTTTTCATAAACTTCCATAACTAAAGAGTCAGCATATTCTTTTTCATCATCCGTGAGCCCTCTTGAGGTACTTCCCATATCTTTAAATTCCCCGGATTTTGAAACATAATAATCTATACCCTGTTGCTTGTTGTAAGCAGACGCATTCTGGAAAGTCCAGATAACTCCTATAGATCCGGTATTTGTAGAAGGATTTGCAATAATGTAATCTGCAGGAGCAGAAATATAATATCCTGCACTGGTCGCAAGATCTCCCATGGATATGACAATAGGAACTCCATGCTTCTGGGCCCTTTTAATTTCTTCCACAATTTCCTGAGCTCCAGCAGGAGACCCGCCTGGACTATTGACCCGAAGAACAATCGCCTTAACGTTTTTATCCGCTACAGCACTGCGGATGTTTTCCGAAATTTCTTCTGAAGTTGCATAGCCAAGTCCTTCAGGAACATTCCCTGTAAGGATAGTGCCCTGGATATAGATGACAGCTACCTTATCATGATTCCCGATATCTCTTCCAAAACCAAAACCGTAGAAAATTGCAGCGGTACTGGCAAGTATAACAGCAAGTAGACCTAATATAACCAGTACATAAGGCAAGCTGCTCTTTTTCTTGCGTGGAGAAAAGACCGGATTAATGCTCGGCTTCCCACTCTCATTTCTTTGTAGAAGAGTTTCGTTATTTCTTTCGGGAAATCCAGAGGGAGATTCCTGGGAAACCGTTTCCCCGGAACTTGGGGCACTCGAGGAAGATCCATAATCGTAAGATTTTGCTCCAGTGTTGGAAATATCCATACTAGAGATCGGACTCTCCCTCTCATTATATGTACTATTTTTTACGATCTCATCTCCAGATATCTCTTCTGGACTCGTGTCTTCTGAATCAATAATTTTATCGTTCATATCTTACAGGACCGCATATGTGGATTTTTCGTTTTAAACTCCGATCATGCCCCGTTAATAAATTAAATTAAAACTCCAGACATTTAATATTGAGCAGGTAACTGAAAGACAGATAACCTGCAGA
>CAZCKG010000002.1:0-48796 GCA_964498825.1 uncultured Methanosarcinales archaeon | reverse complement strand
AAAACTCCAGACATTTAATATTGAGCAGGTAACTGAAAGACAGATAACCTGCAGATTAGTTATTTGCAGATAACTGCGCACACTTATGCAAATTAGTTGTTTGCAGATTAATAGAATCTACCTGACAGTTTGAAATGTAGAAGCTATTATAAATATTTCTCTACATCCTATCCTTCAATACTAAAGTTTTCGACTTCAACTTATTCAAGGATAGGGCCAATAATACTCCGAATTTCCTTCAAAAGAGGAGATCAAGTCAGATTCTATTTTCGATTCTGCCTGTCTTTTCAGGCTCGACTTCTTTCTTGATCTTTCTGATTTCGTCTTTTTGCAGCCTTTTTTTATTTTCTTTAATAAATGCCCTCATTTTCCAGCCTGTTTTTCGTTCATGCTTCTCAATATTTACCCAGTTTTCTCAGGTCTGTTTTAGATTTTTTCAATTCTTGTTGTCAAGTCCAGCGGGTTTGCGTAATAGGGAGCACTTATGACAATAATGTCCACAAAAGGAGCGTATTCAGGAACTTTTTTCGCTTCAATCCCTCCTACAGCAATCTCAAGTTTGGGATTTAGCTGCTTAAGTTCAGGCCCGATCTTTTTCAATTCCTCGGGGGATAAATGGTCTAAAAGCATTATTTCTGCCATTTTTGCATATCTGAGAGCCTCTTCTCGAGACCTTGGTTCGATTTCTATTTTCTTCATAGCCCTGAGTTTTTCTAATTCACCAATAACTTCCAGGTGATTCTGGCTTATCTGGATGGAATCGCTAAGGGAGTTTCTGTGGATATCTCCTCCTCCTGCCCTGACGGCTTTCAGTTCAAATCTTCTGGCTCCAGGATGGGTTTTTCTGCTTGTTGCAATGATAAGGTCAGGATTTTCTTTTTTTCCTGCGTTCACAATGGAAGCAGTTTTTCCGGCAATAGCGCACATAAGCGAAAGAAAAGTCTGAGAAACTCTCCATAACCTGAACAAAAGTTTCAAATCTCCTTCAGCTTCAAAAATTGTATCTCCTGGATTGAATTTTTTGCCGTCTTCCAGAAAACTCATGACTTTTACACCTTTTTTTTCGTAATATTCAGCCAGTTCACCTGCACAGGCGCAAACCCCTGCCTCCCTTGAAATAACCCTTAAGGTGCCTTTCCCTCCTATACCCAGTAATTCAACACTTTCATCCTCATAAGGACAATCTTCGTAAAAATACAGTTCAAATAAATCTATCATACTATGTCTCCTGAGTTCATGGATTTAAGTTCAACTTTATATTGCTGGATCATCAATCTGTTTCCTTGAACCAACAACAAATTCTCTTTGTTCAAAACTAATTTCCGAATTATTAGAAACAGGTGCTAAAGATTTTTTTCATAAAAACATCATATCTCCGGCACAATTTACTAGAGTGAAATTTGTTTCCAGTTTTTATTCCCTAGAGGGCAGACATACCTTTCTTCTCATATCCTCAATATCTCTGACAGCTACATTTACCCCATAGAGAGAAGACATCATTTTGCTGGTCACAACTGTTTCAACTTCCCCTATAGCAACCAGTCTACCTTCGGTCAGTGCTGCAGCCCTATTACCTACCAGAAAAGCATGATCTGGCATGTGGGTATTCATTACAATAGACATCCCGAGAGATGCCAGTTTCTGCACAGTTTGCAGCACAAGGATCTGGTTTCCAAAATCAAGGTGAGAGGTTGGCTCATCCAGTAAAAGCAGAGAAGGCTTCTGAACAAGAGCCCGGGCAATAAGTACCATTTGACTCTGTCCTCCACTTAGACTGGCAACCGGCCTTTGTGCAAGATCGGAAATTCCCACCTTTGTAAGTGATTCTTTTGCAAGCTCAATGTCCTCTGTACCAGGAGATGCAAACATGGAAAGATGAGGAGCACGCCCCATGACTACAAAATCCAGTACTGTAAATGGAAAAACCACTTCATTCTTCTGAGGCACATAACCTGTACATCTGGCAATACCTTTTGCTCCTAGAGAAGCTGTATCCTTTCCCTGGAGAAGGATAGACCCAGCAGCGGGTTTGAGAATTCCTGCAATACACTTGATAAGTGTAGATTTTCCTGCTCCGTTAGGGCCCAGAATGCACATTATTTCACCCTTTTTTAGCGAAAAGGACACATCTTCAAATACTGGCCTGTTTCCATAAGAGAAAGCAAGAGATTTAACTTCCAGCATCAGTTCCATCCCATTCGCCCCCTCTTGATAAGATACGCAAAGAACGGAGCTCCTACAAGGGAGGTTAGTATTCCCAGGGGAATTTCCGTAGCTGCAACAGTCCTTGAAAGGTCATCCACAAGCAACATAAAAGATGCTCCGATAACTATGCTCATAGGCAAGAGACGGCTATAGTTTGGACCTACTATCATCCTTGAGATATGGGGCACAACCAATCCGACCCATCCGATAACACCACTGATACTGACGGCTGCTGAAGTAATAAGAGTTGCACAAATAATTATAACCAGCCTCATTTTTTCCACGTCCATTCCCAGGGCTTTAGCTTCCTCATCCCCGAGGGACAAAATGTTGATACGCCACCTGAGAAGAAACAATATGAGAGTCCCGATAGATATGGGCAATAATATGTAGAGCATATCAACGTACCTGACAGTGGCAAGGCTTCCCATGAGCCAGAATACTATTGCAGGAAGTTGATCATAGGGATCTGCTACATATTTTACCAGTGATGTAAGAGCTGTAAAAATAGAACCCACGATCATTCCCGAAAGTACGAATGACAGCGTTCCTGTACCTTTACTGGCTTTACCCATACTTATGGCAATAAACATTGCCAGGAGTCCGAAAGCAAAAGCCATCATCTGTATAACCAGATAATTATTCCAGAGAAGTATTGCAAGGCATGCTCCAAAACCGGCTCCAGCGCCCACTCCCAGGATATAGGGAGACACAAGAGGATTTCGAAAAATCCCCTGAAATGAGGCTCCAGCTATTGAAAGAGCTGTACCTACCATTAAAGCTGCAAGTATCCTTGGTAACCTTACATCAAACAGTATTGTGTGGTTAGTAGATACTGAGGCAGGAGCACCGAAAAAGATAGATGAAAAAGCTTTTAGACTTTCATCTATAACAGCTGACAGAGGGGTCTCGTATCTTCCTACAAAAAGAGAAATTATGAGTAATATGATTGGTAACAGATACAACAGAGAAGTGCGATTGTACCTGAAATCAGGCATGAGTACACCTCTTTACATGCCGAGGCCAGACACCTGAGGAGGGCCTGTGGAAAGACCTGTTAGGTGTAGCTTCCTCAAACGGCATACCATAAAACTGCAGATAGAATTCATCGGCCTCCTTTTTGAGGTCGATTACTGAGTTTTCTGGATGTAGCTTGTCAGCTATATATAAAAGTCCCAGTATCCAGCGAGGATTTCCAAAATCCCAGGAAGGAGGAACTTCATACACTCGGTGCTTTTTCACAGCGTCTGCAGATATGCCATATTGCTGGCAAAGTTCATAGAACTCATTGAGAGGACGAGAAAGGAAGCCTGAAATGAAAATCGTCTTAGGGTTATGCTCGTTTATAAAGGAAGGAGAAACATTTATGCCTGGTTTGCCTTCTTTTTGAAGCTGCTTATTGATACTAACTCCCCCGGCAAATGTTACCAAATTATTTTCCATTCGCCCTGCATTCAGAGAAAACAGTGGAGAACCCATGCAATAATACGCCTTATGACCACTGTTTTCCACTGCAAGAGAATGGACAAGTTCCAGACGTTCACGAATAAAAGAAATAAGTTCTTCACCTTTTTCCGGCACATTCGCCTTTTCAGCAATAAGCCTGATAAACTCAAGATAGGAGTATGGCTGCTGTATCATGTGATGAACCTGCATAAGAGTCTCAGGATTCGAGATCTTGCCCCAGATTTCAATTATCTTTCTGTCGTCCAGTATCCCAAGACATGTCAACACTGCATGGACCATACCAAAAGCTCTGCTTATCCTGTAACCACCCATGAAACCCTCTTCATTAAAGTTTTCAATTGCACTTTTTCCTTCAACCTGAACGCTACTTCCACACTTACATGTGTAACTTATCCAGGGTTTTACAAGCCTGGAACCCATAGGCCCGTAAAATTCCCTTTCTGCAAGAAGGCTGCCGCAGTCAGGACAATAAGTATTCAATACTTCCGTGCCTGGAGAATTGAAGAGATAAACAGAATCTATATACCCACGCAGAGCATTACAGAGGCTCTCTGCTTCTCCTATAGAAGGTTCAAGTTCAATAGGAGCATCTCCAAGAGGAAGGAATCTCATGACCTGAACAGGAATTGCGGGAGAAATGTCAGATATTGCTTTTGCAACTTTTATCACTTCATCCTCATTTCCCCTTGAGTAAACAACAGAAGTTTCAACATGTATTCCCATGTCAAAAAGCCTGGAGATGTTGCGTAAAACAGGAGCTGATGAAGGAGCTCCGCAGGTTTTGTAACTATTGTCGGAATAACCCTTAATTCCAACATTCATGAAATCCACAAGTTGTCCAAGCTCCTCCAAAGTCTCACCCGTAAAATAGCAATTGGTGGAACACCCTACGAGTAAACCTTTTTCTTTTGCCTGTAAAGCAAGATCCCTGAAAAGATAATAATTTGCTGCAGGCTCATTGAGTGTAGAAACTACACCCAGACACTCCTGCTGCAGGGCTTTTTCCACAGCCTGAGAAGGAGTAAAGGTAGAAAAGCTAAGCGACTTCCCTGAAGCCAGCAAGCGAGCCACGCAGCCAGAACACTGAAAATTACATCCACTACTGAAAACCTGGAGGAATTTGCCTGAAGGATAGTAATGAAGCAAAGGAATTGTCTCTATGGATACAGGAAATGTTCCCATATATCCTATATCAGGATCCTGGACTATGGCATCGCCGTTACAGATGTAAGTGCCGCACCTGCCCCTGCTGTTTTTATTGATATCACACCGGAATTCGCATACATTACATTTCATTCTTTAACCTCATTTGCTCAGTACCACCCAGAATCCGGAATCATCCTTGACCGCGTGGTAGGGAATTTCTGTCTGCCTTCCCGCTTCCTGCATAGCCCGAAGATTTTCCTGACTGAGACGTTCTTTTGAACTGCTATGCCAATCAGGGTCTATTTCGACCATTTTTTCAGAGATCTGTGCTCTCAACTCTTTTGTCCCAAAACCGCCACCTATCCAGGCCTGCCCGCCCGGAGCAAGGACACGTGAGATTTCCTTGAAAGCTACAGGCAGGTCATTCCAGAAAAATACAGATCCACGGCTTACTATGAGGTCTGCGCAGGAATTTCTGAAGGGAAGCATGTGCACATCAGACTGCACGGGCACAACTTTGTCTGAAAGGAAGTGGCGGCAGACTTTATTTTTAGAAAGCCTGCACATCTCATTTGAAAAATCAATACTATAAACCTGCATGTCTGTGATTTCTGCAACAGCAATTCCCAGGGATGCTATACCGCATCCCAGGTCAAGACACACGCCTTTTTTTATTCCGCTTTGTTCAACGATATGAGCTGCTATTACAGGGTAGATGGGAGCAAAGATATTCTCTGCAATGTAGGCAAAACCCGGAGATTTGCCCTTTTTACTCACGTTTTTGCCTCTGATGAAGAGTTAAGTAGCATATTCAGCTCTTTATCTGTAAGATCATAGTGGAAGAATTCCGAGTAGAACTCACGGGTTATCTTGGAGAGATCCATATCTGCAAAAAAGTCTGGATACAACATTTTTGCAGTCCAGGCAGTCCCGATAATAAGGTGAGGACCCTGCGGCCTGTCAATCCAGCAGAAAGGATTCTGAGGTGCAAGATATACCCGTTTGTTTTTCACTGCATCCACGCTTGCCCAGAGAGAGTCAGAGTATACTGTCGAATAGAACTGTGGATTTGAAGTGATAATTACCTCAGGATTCCAGTTCATAACCTGCTCTATTGAAACCTGCGTCATACCGTTTCCTGGAGTGAGCGGACAGTCTGCAACATTGATACCGCCGCATATGTTAATTACTTGAGAGTGTTGAGAACCTGAAGGATCGGTCATCAGACCTTTCGGGCCTTCGGCATAGTAAACGCGAACCTTTTGATCTTCCGGGATATCTTTCACAGTGCTGTTGATCTCATTTAGAATTGAACTACGGAAATCAATCAATTTTTTTGCCTGATCTTCACAGTTAAGCAATTTACCTACGTATTCAATAGTAGGATCAGATTTATTGACAAAAATGATAGAATCATCAATAGCCACCACTGGAATGTTTCCGAAACTTTCCTGCCTTCGCTCTATGGCTTCATGGATTTCTCCATCAGTGGTGTATCCTTCAATTACAATATCAGGATGCATGTTGATTATAGTTTCATAATTCCCGGTCTCTGTTCCGAACCAGCCTCCAATTACAGGAAGATTTGAGTAATTATCAGCCATGAAAGGTTGAGTAAAATTGTTTTTGAAATTCCAGCCTTCGAGTTTTTCCGGAGCAAGCATATACACGAGAATAGTAGATGGAGGAGAAGTAGCTACGACAGATGAAACTTCTGCGGGCACAGTTAACTGCCTGCCCAGCATGTCGGTGATTTGTATAGTGCTTGAATTTTGTACAGTACTTGAGTTCGGAACAACCTGCTGACTCGTATTTTCTGCACATCCACAGGATGCAATAATTAGAACCAGCAGAGAAAGGAGCAATATAGAACCTAACTTTCCACGCATAGAAATACCTACAGACTTTCTTTAGTTTAATCGTTATGTCTGCATAAACATAATGGTATAAATATATATTCATTTACTAAGAAATATGGAAAACGCTTCTGAATAGGTTTTTGAAAGAGTTTATACGTTTTCATAGTTTACTTAGTGTTTTTCTGCCAACTTGCAAGGTCAATAAATTTTTTTTGATTTAAGATCCTATCCGACAAGAGGTTACCTGATATAACTTTTACAATAAGCATATGCAAAGCCGGAGCAGATACTCTGGCATTATATACCTGTTGTGACTTTTCAATATGCATTACTGACTTTTTGGATAGTCCCTAAGTGGATAATAAGGAAATAGGTTACCTATTTCCTACTTACTAATATAAATAACTGTGCTTCTCTTAAAAAAACAGATGAATCAATATGTAAAAAAAGAAAAGAAATAATCTAAAACGGATATCAGGAGAGAAATATCAGGAGAGAAATCGTCCAATTTCTTAAACTGCTTTATTTTATAGAGGAACATATTCGGATAAATATAATTATATATACATAAGGTGGCGAGCATTTAACCTACTATAAGGATTATTAACTATTCCTCAGATAGATTACCTTGTAAAAAACACAATAAGCGAAACATATTTCAAAATTGCAGTCATCGAAGGAGCATATATTCACAAAAAATAAATGGGGATAATAATGCCAGAATCATCCACTAAACCCGTACTTGTCACCTGCGGCCTGCCTTATGCTAACGGTAAGGCCCATATTGGGCATCTCCGCACCTATGTACCCGCGGATATTTTTGCCCGCTCCCTGAAGAAAGAAGGGAGAGAAGTTACTTTTGTGTGTGGCTCAGATACTCACGGCACACCTATTGTCGTGAACGCCGAGGAACTAGGGATCACTCCTAAAGAACTTGTAGAGATATACCACAAACATTTTGATGAGACTTTCAAGAGTCTGGGTATCTACTTTGATGCTTTTGGGACAACAGATGATCCTGAAAATCATAACAGGACTCTTGATATTGTCAACAGGCTGATTGAAAAAGGGTACGTATACCCAAAAATCATAGAAATAGCTTACTGCCCCAAATGCAACCGCTTCCTCCCTGACCGTTATGTTGAAGGAGCCTGCCCTCACTGCGGAGAAACCGCAAGAGGAGACGAATGTGACCAGGGATGCGGAAAGCACCTGGAACCAGGAGAACTTCAGAATCCTGTCTGTACAATCTGCGGAGGCCCTGCCGAATACCGCCAGCAGGAACATTTCTTTTTCAAGCTTTCCGAGTTCAGTGATTACCTGATGGACTATCTTTCAAATGACCTCGGAGGAACCATCAATGCCAGAAACTACGCACTGGGCTGGGTAAAGCAGGGGCTTACAGACTGGTGTATTACAAGAAACCTGGAATGGGGAGTAAAATTCCCTGGACATGATGACCTCGTGGTCTATGTATGGGTTGATGCTCCCATAGGTTACATTGCTTTTACCGAGGAATGGGCTGCTCAGGCAGGAGACTCCTGGGAGAAGTACTGGAAAAAGGATGGAGAGATTGTCCATTTCATAGGAGGAGACATAACTTATCATCACTGCATCTTCTGGCCTGCCATGCTGAAAGGGGCAGACTACTCAGTTCCGACTGCTGTTGTAGCTTCAGGAATGGTAAAAATTGAAGACAAAAAGTTTTCCAAGACCAGAGGCTATGTGGTCTGGGTAGGAGAAGATTATCTTGACCACGGTTTCCACCCTGATCTTCTGAGGTACTACCTTGCGAGCTACACTTCCCATACAAAGGAGCTGAATTTCTCCTGGCGCGTGCTTCAGGAAAAGATCAATACTGAACTGGTAGCCGTCCTTGGCAATTTCCTGTACAGGACAATGCTCTTTGCCTTCAAGAACTACGGAGAAGTTCCTGAAGGAGAACTTGAACCCGAAGTGAAAGGGGAAATAGAAAAAGCTCTAAAAGAAGTAAAAGCAGCAATGGCTGAGTACGAGTTCAAAAAAGCTGTTGATTCTGCAATGGCCCTTGCCTCTTTCGGAAACACTTATTTCCAGTCCCATGAACCCTGGAGCCTCATAAAACAGGATAAGGAAGCCTGTGGAAAAGTACTCTACAACTGCCTCCACCTGGCAAAAGCCCTCAGTCTAATCTTTGAGCCCGTGATCCCGCAAACCATGGAAACTGCCTGGAAGGAACTTGGCCAGGAAGGAGACCTGCACACAATCCTGTACGATGAAGCTCTCGTACCCCTAGGCCCGGGAACAAAATTAGCAAAACCCGAGATCCTTTTCACCAAACTGGAAGACGACAGAATAGGGGAAATGGAAGAGATCGCAAACCAGAGGGTACAAGCCGCCAATGCTAAGAAAGCTGCAGCAAAGGGAAACAATAAAGTACCCTCAAAATCCGAAGGAATGGGCTCTGGAGAAGAAGCCACAAAACCGGAAAAAGCAAAAGCTGAAGAAGCTGGACAAAAAGAAGTAGAACAAAAGGTAAACCTTCCTCTGATCGAGTACGATGATTTTGCAAAACTCGACATCAGAGTAGGAAAAGTTCTACACGCCGAACCCGTGAAAAAGTCCAAAAAGCTTCTGAGAGTTGAAGTAGACATCGGTGAGGAAAAGCCAAGACAGCTTGTTGCAGGCATGTCTTCATATTACACACCTGAAGAACTCATAGGAAAACACATAATCGTCCTTGCCAACCTGAAACCTGCCAAACTCTGCGGAGTCGAATCAAACGGCATGATGCTTGCAGCCGACAATGGTTCAGATATCGTAGCAGCCCTGATGCCTGACAAAGAGATAAAGCCTGGTTCAAGGATACGCTAAAACAACCACAATCTTCTTGACAAAAAAGACTTCTTACCCGGAAGTCTTTTTGAATCTACGCATAAAAAGGATGCATCCGCCAGTTTGTCTGGCGGCGCCTCCCAAAAAGTAGAAGCAAGAAAATTCGGGTTATTTTTGGAATTATTGGTAGACTAACTACTTGAAAACAAAGTCAAGATCACAATGGATTCAATTAATCCTTTTGCTGTTTTTTTAGTGTCTCTATGTATTACTCTTCTTTTTTTGCATTTCATGAACTGTTTATTGAAGGAACAAGTATATTCTTACAGGATGTTTAATAGTCTTGTTTGCACTCACATAGGCAAAGTAAGTTTTTTTCAGTTCCACAGGAAAATAAAGGTAAAATCTAATTTATGCTTTGTATATGGACTTGGACAAAAGGTAAGTTTTTTGAAACTTAAGAGCTATCAAAAAGGTTAAATTCCCTTTCTAAGAATATCCCATTCAGTAAGCCTCTTTTCTATATCCTTCATTTCGTAATCTGTAAATTGAGCTTTAAAATACCATTTCGTAAGGATATGCAAAAATACCACCATATACTCCTAAACTTCTATTATTTCAGTAAATCCTTTTCATAATTTTTATTTAATTAAACCGTGAAAAGTAATACTTTTATTTTATTCAACATAACTTTATGTTCAAAATAGTAAACTTAATATTGCCATAAATAATACTACTTGCTGAGTTATTATGAATACTAGTCAAGGATCTTTTCCAATTTAAAATTGAAATGGAGTAGATTTTCTGGTTTTAGGAGTAAAAAGGTGATTGGATGAAAAGAAATTTAGGGATTAACTTAAGGAAAGGTATCCTTTTCGGAGTCTCCTTTACTATATTGCTTATTTTTGCCGTATTTCCGGGCCAGGCACAGCAGACAACTGTCAGCTTAAGCGTACCTGAGCTGGTAAAGGGAAATACGATCTATGCAACTGTAAATATAGAAAATGTTGAAAACCTTGATGCTGGACAATTTGACGTATTATTCAATCCGGATGTCCTTAAAATAATCAGTGTCGATAATGGGAGTATTGGCGAAAAAGCTGTACCTGTACGGTGGAATGCAGTTGACAGCAAAACTGTTAGAGTAGTTTTTAATTTGGAAGGGATTACCGGGGTAAGCGGTTCAGGAAAGCTTGCTAAAATAGGGCTTGAGGTAATCGGAGACGGAAAAGGTGATCTCCAGATTTCCAATGGGTTACTGGGGAACACCGATGCACAGAGTATCGATACGAGTTGGAGAAGTTCCAAAGAAAAAGGAGAAAATGGAGAAAGAGCAGCTACGCAGCAAAAAGCTTCCTCTGGATTTGAGCTAATGCTTTCTCTGGTCGCTTTGACTGCTGTTGTATGTCTGACCAGCATCAGACAGAGGCGGTAGTATGAAAACAAAAGTACTGGTTGAAATAATTGTTGGCTTGCTGTTGCTTACATTACCTGCATTTGCAGCTGACTCTACAAATTCATCAGGATCTTCGGTTGAATTACATAATACGCTCAGTATCCTCGGGAACTCGAACGGGGACGAAAAAATAGATATTGAAGACCTGGAGTATACCGAAAACATAATACTGGGTTCCGGAAATCAAGAGCATCTTACGAATACTGATAATCAGACACGGTTTTCAGACGCCATATGTGATGGCAAAATCAACATACTTGATATAACTAAAATCGAGCAGATCAGTCTTGGAAAAACGAAAGAAATTACCCTCGTTGACGGAGTTGGCAGGTATGTCAACGTAACTCTACCGATAAAAAGAATCATCCCCACCGATTACCGGACTACGGAAACTCTCCTTGCCCTCGGGGCAAAAGACATGATTGTGGGAGTGGATAAGACATTCCATGAACGCATGTCTGAGTTTGGACTTCTGGATCTCCCGGAGGTCGCAGTGCACGCGCAGTCTGTCGATTATGAAATGGTGTTGAAGCTCAAGCCGGATATAGTCCTCCTGCCCCTTTCTCAAACAGACAAAGCCGATGAAATAGCCAAAAATCTACCGAATACTTGCGTGGTGGTAATCAGTCTTGCTTCCCAGAAAACAATACACGCTGACTTAACAACTATGGGCTTTGTTCTGGGGAAAGAAAAAGAGGCGAACGGCCTTATAAGCTGGATGAAAAGTTATGAGGATCTCGTAAAAGAACGAACTAAAGACCTGAAGGCCACCGACATGCCTACTTTTTATTATGAATACATGTCCGGAGGAGATGAAAATTGGTGGGTTATAACCCCCACGGATCCCAGTGCAGGTATGGCGGCTGAAGGGGTAGGTGGGCTTAATATTGCAGCAGGCTTGGCCGGAAACTCAGTTGAAGTGGAATCCGAGTGGGTTATAAAAGAAAATCCGGATTTCATGTTTGCGGACCTTATGAAAGGCTTTGACAGCGGCCCTGGAAAAACGGAAGAGGACATGAAAAATCTCCTAGCAAAAGTCCTTTCAAACAGGCCAGGGTTCGAAAAAGTAAATGCTGTGAAAAACAATAGGGTCTATTTAATCGATAGAGATGTTATCGGCGGGCCTAGATGGGTAATAGGGCGTATCTACTTTGCCAAGTGCATGCACCCTGAGTTTTTTGAAGATATCAACCCTGCAGAAATTCATAAGGAATACCTCAAAAAATTCCATAACCTTGAAGTCAACGGAACCTGGATTTATCCAATTCCGAAGTGATGAATATGGTAAAAAAAGCTTCCCAAACAGAAGTCTTTTCTCCTTTTTTTGAGGAAGATCTTCCGGATATCGTACACGGGCATGAGATCTGGGTCGAGCATGGAATGAATAATGTTTCTCCAGGTGACACGGAAGCATGTGATCTTTGCTTCGGGCACAATATGAAAAGTGACAGAGCGGTAAAGATCGAAAAAATAACTCCTGTTGTCTTTGGTCCCCGTGAAAAAAACCATGCTGTCGAAGTCAGCGATGTAGAAAATTGCCTGTTGCTACGTTTTACTCCGGCTTTTGAAAGATACCATATTATCGGGGTTGAATACGACGGAGGGATCCTTAATTTACCTCATTCGGGGCTGGAAGGACCGAGGTACTACTATCAGTATACAAAGAGCATCGTTTTGGTAGGAGATTTTCAGGCAGATCCAGATTTGACGGTTGGGCACGAACTGGAGATAGTTCCTCTGGGCTATAGGAGGTATAAGGTAGGAGAGCACATCCGCCTGAAAGTACTGTATGATAGGCATGCACTATCGAATGCAACCGTATATGGAATACATATCAACAACCATGATAACCCTACTGAAGTGACAACAGATGGGGAAGGCATGGTTGATATCGAACTAGAAAGGGATGGGAAGTGGATGTTTAAAGTTGGGTACAAAGACCCTAAAAAAGGTGTTCAAGGGCTGTATGACAAGAAAGTAATGACTGCAACTTTTACGATTATGGACGTAGGTGATGACACATGGAAGTAAAACCGCAAATCAAAGAATGGTGGAACAATGCTGAACACGATTATGATGCTATTGCAGCACACGGAGTACATTCCGAAGCAGAAAAGGAACTCTGGTCAGAAGTGATTATCCAGCTCCTGGGAACCAAGCAAAAATTGAAAATTCTGGATATGGGAACCGGTACTGGATTTTTAGCGTTGCTGCTGGCTGAAATGGGCCACGATGTGACAGGTGCGGATTGGGCAGAGAGTAAACTTGACAAGGCAAAAGAGAAGATGAAGAGAGCCGGAAGCATTGTCAATTTTGTTGTGGAAGATGCCGAGAATCTTTCATTCGAAGCTGAGCAGTTCGATGCTGTTGTCAGCAGACATTTAATCTGGACCCTGGCAAATCCCGCCTCTGCCTTTAAAGAATGGGCGAGAGTGACAAAGTCAGGAGGCAAAGTACTGACTGATATCCCGGTTAAACACTCTCATCATGGCAACCATCATTTTGGAGAGAAAATCGGCAGAGAATTGCCATTTTACAATGGAGCCGACTCTGGAGAGCTGATTAACATGTTTGAAGGCGCTGGGCTTGTTAATGTTTCTGTCAGAGTGTTCAACAAAATGATGCTGGTGGAAGGAGAGAAAAAGTAAATTATGATAACTGCTTCGGTAGCTCGTGCAGTTGAGCTCTGGATATCTGTCTTCCCTTTTACGATCACTGGCATACTTGGTACGAGCATCGCAGTTGAACTCAGGATCTTTGATCCGTTGTTTCCGCTGTTGAAGCCGATACTGCATAGACACATTTCACACCCCATTCTGGAGTTGCTCTTATGACTGCCTTTGGTTCGCCAATTGCAGCTGTAGCAACGACTTTGGGATTTTATGGAGAAGGGAAGATAGACCAGAAAGAGACTTTGCTGGCAACCGTTGTAACCTGGTTTCCCCAAACGATATTTGAAAGCTTTGTATATATTTTTCCAACAATTATACCGATCTTAGGGATAGTAAGCCTTGCGTACCTTTCGTTATTCATATTGAACATCACAATAGTAGCTCTGCTTGTACTTATTGCCAGTAGAGTGATTTTAGCTCAGAAAGATTGTGAATTTGCTTATGGAAATAAGAGGAAAAACATCGTTCTTAAAACCGCTCTCAAACGAGGTTCACTTAATTTGGTAAACCTTTTAAAACGAGTTGTGTTCTTTGCTTTCCCGGTAAGTGTTCTTGTATTTGCGTTCATCGATCTGGGACTATTTGATACGATCTCCGGGCACCTTGACTGGATGCTGCTACCTTCGGAAGCTCTGGCAATTGTTCCACTGGTAGCTTCCAATCCTATGGCTGCATACGTTGCGGTTTCGGATCTAATGGAAATAAAATTACTGGATTTTAAGCTAGCGCTCTTAACCCTACTTGTGGGTAATCTTCTGGTCAGCGCTCGATACATCCTCACGCACAAACTCCTGTATTATTTCGGGATTTTCGAGCCTGTACCGAGCATTAAAATAATCTCAGTAAGTGCGGGCTTGAGACTTGGGTTGACAGTATTAATGATTTTTGCTCTGCTACTGACATTATGATATATTTTCAGTATTTCTACACTTCCTCCAGTAATTAACTACTAAAAACTAAAGATGAAAACGATAGAAAAAACATAATTGCCTGTTGCACAGGGTGTGTGTCATTGGAAACTAAGCAGCATACGTTGACTAAAGAAGAAGTAAAAGTACAATACAATCAGTTTATCGGAAGAAAAATACTCTTTGTTTTCTTCCTTTTAGGATCAATAATTCTTGTATCGAGCTTATCCGCATCTCAGGGATCTGCAGATATTACTATCTGGGAAACTTATTCATCAGTACTGCACAGGTTATTGCCGGCTTATTTTGAGTCAAATGACCTTGCAGATGTATGCATATGGAATCTCAGGCTTCCCCGCATCTTCATGGGCATTGTGGCAGGTTTCGGGCTTGGGGTTGCAGGTTGTGTAACGCAGGCAATACTAAAGAACCCGCTTGCAAGTCCCTATACACTTGGTATATCATCCGGTGCCGGCTTCGGGGCATCCCTTGCGATTCTTACAGGTGCAGGCATAATTGGAGGAGATTATCTTGTAATAGGTAACGCTTTCCTATTTGCCTTATTATGTTCTTTTGTGATCCTGGGATTATCTAATCGGAAAGGTGCAACACCCGAAACCATGATTCTTGCCGGCATTGCGATGATGTATCTGTTTGCTGCTATGACAACAATTCTTCAATATTTTGGCGAAGCTGAAGCTGTTAAAGAAGCAATTTTCTGGACCGTAGGTGACCTGGATAGATCCACCTGGCCCAAGCTCATTATTATAACCTGCATACTCGCGTGCTGTCTTCCTATACTCATTAAAAAATCGGTGGATCTCAATCTGATTGCCACAGGTGACGAAATCGCAACAAGTCTGGGTGTGAAGGTCAGAAGTACACGGATCTTCCTGATGTCGATCACTACTTTACTGGTCGCTTGCATTGTTTGTTTTACAGGAACGATAGGTTTTATAGGCCTGGTTGCTCCGCACCTCACACGCATTTCTATTGGAGGTGATAACAGGTTTGTTCTTCCCGTATCTGGCCTTTTCGGTGCCTTACTGCTGATTAGTGCTGACCTTGTAGCAAGAAGAATTTTAGCTCCGATAATTCTGCCTGTCGGCGCAATAACCGCCTTCATGGGCGCTCCGCTTTTCCTTTATATGATCATGAAACGAAAGAGGGAATACTGGTGAAATTGAAAGTGAACAACGTCAAGTTTGCATATGATAGCGTACCTGTTCTTGACAATGTGTCAATGGAGCTGAACCGAGCAGAAGTTCTCGGCATTGTCGGCCCAAACGGGACAGGCAAATCCACCCTGATCCGGTGTATCGACCGGATAGTGAATCCCAAAAGGGGAAGTATACTGCTGGACGACAATGATATCAATAAGTTGAGCAGGATGGAGATTGCCAGGAAAATAGGTTATGTACCGCAAAGCGTTCAAGGTGTTTTTCCTGCCTCTGTAATAGATACCGTGCTTATGGGGAGGCGTCCGTACCATGGCTGGAGTAACGGTAAGGAAGATCTGGATTATGTACTGGAGGTACTTGAGCTACTTGGGATGATGGAATTTGCCATGAGGGACATTAACGAAATAAGTGGTGGTCAGCAGCAGAAGGTGCTTATTGCAAGGGCGCTTGTACAGAAGGCAGATATTCTTCTTCTTGACGAGCCGACCAGCAACCTTGACATAAAACACCAAATGGAGGTTATGGAAATCGTGAAGAATATTGTAAAAAATAAAGGAATCTCTGCTATCATTGCACTCCACGATTTGAATCTGGCTTCGAGATATGCCGATAGGATAATCATGATGAAAGAGGGCAAAATATTTGCTGGAGGGAGTCCTGTTTCAGTCTTTACGGAAGAGAATATAAAACAGGTCTATGGTGTAAAGGCTCTGGTGAATGACAACGGAGAGAGGCCATATATAATTCCAATAGAACCAGTAACGTGTTAGTAGAGACCTGATCTATCAAAACTTTTTGAGTTTCATGATTAATATTGGAATTCTGAAAAAAATATATATTTTGCTTTAGTTAGTGAGAATTAAAATATTAATTTATTACTTCTGTTTGAAAAATCAAGTTCTTTGTTTTTTCCTTTAAAGCTGGGGATTAACTCTCTGATTTTAAGAGACAGAGAAACCTCAAGATACTGATCGTGATTTATCCACCAAAATGTCTGTTAAGATTCCAGAAGGTGAACGAAAATGAGTGAAATTGACTGGGATTCTCCCGAAGGTGCCGAAAGGTATGACCAGAACTGTGATCATCAGTTCCAGAAAGGACATGTACTGATAGAAATGATGGGATTAAAGAAAGGGGATTCCGTGCTTGATGTTGGCTGTGGAACAGGGCGGCAGGCCCTAAACGTCGCTGGAATTATTGGGCCGACTGGCAAGCTCACGGGGATTGATCCTTCTTCGTATCGCATTGAGCTTGCACGAAAAAAATTTGATGGAGATTCCTCCGGCAACGTCCATTTTCTGGTAGGACAGGCTGAGGATCTCAGAGACATACCAGATAACTCGATAAACCATGTATATTTCTGCTCCTCATTCCACTGGGTTGATGATAAGAAAACCGCCCTTAATGAAATATATCGGGTGCTCCAGCCAGGGGGAATGATTGGCATGACAACACTTGACAGAGATAGCCCTAACACAATGAGGACACTTGTAGACCCTATTCTCGCAAAATATGGTATCAAAAGGAACCATGAGTGGCACAGGGGTATGAAAAAAGTAACTTCACCGGAACTCCACGATCTGCTTTCAGAAGCCGGCTTTACAAGCATCTCAATAGAGCCAAGAGCTGTCCCATGGAAATATAATTCTCCAGAAGATTTTTTGCAGCACCTGGAAGAGAAGGACAACCCTGAGGGAGTTTTGAAAGATATTCCCGATGAACTTAGAGAAAAGATAAGAGAGGAAATTACCGAAGAATTCAGGAAAGTACAGAATCCGGAAGGTACTGATTTTGGAAATATTACGCTATTTGCAATTGCAACAAAAGCGAAAGAAGAGATGTGAAGAGATATAAAATCGGCATTGGTGCTTAAATACTGACATATTATGAGAACTTATATCTCTTGATGAACTGCCCAAGATGTAAGAGTCTCGATCATAAAAAGAATGGTAAAGTTAATGGCCGTCAACGCTACAAATGCTCTGATTATGGATATAATTATTCAGTAGAGATGAAATCAACTGCTAGTTCCGCATCTGTTAAGAGACAGGCTCTACAACTCTATATTGAAGGATTAGGATTTCGATCAATAGGGCGTTTTTTGGGGGTAGGTCATGTTTCTATCCAAAAATGGATAAAAAAATTTGGTCAGGAGTTAGAAGAACTGAATTATCACAAAAGCTCTGTGTAACAGCTTGAATCCAAGAGTATTAAACTGATTGTTGGATAGTTGGCACTGATACAGAATTACTATTCTCTGTTACCATGAACCTAATAGTGAACTTAGAACCGTTGTCCTTTCTCAGCTTAAGTTCTCCATCTAACTGTTCTACGAGAGTAGTTACAAGCTGAAGTCCCAGACTATCAATGTCTTCAATATCAGAATCTTCTGGAATGCCAACTCCATTATCTGCCACTGACAGATTAAAAGTGGTACTTCTACTTTCTTCAATTCCGCATTCTCCGTTTTCTCTATGGAGTTTAATTTGGATTTCTCCATTATTTCTATTAGGAAACGCATGTTTTAGAGAATTAGAGATTAGTTCATTAACGATTATACCAAGTGGAACTGCTGTATCCATGTCAAAGAAAATATCTTTTTCAATATCAGTGTCCAAGACTATATTAGTATTACCAACTCTATAGGTCAGTAGAAGATGATCAGCGAGATCTTCAATATAATTTGAAATATTAATAGTATCGATTTGTTTACCTTTGTGTAATTCCTCATGGATAAGAGCCATCGAAATAACTCTATCCTGACTTTCTCTAAAAGCTTCCAGAACTTGTGAATTCTCAATATTCTTATTACCTCTAAACTTTTCAGCTTGAAGGTCAAGTAATGATGAGATGACCTGCAAATTGTTCTTAATACGATGATGAATTTCTTGTTTGCGAGCAATTTCTATATTTTTAAGAGTTTCTTCAGCTTCTTTTCTTTTGGTGATATCAGTGAGCATAGTCATTATGCCCATAAACTTACCTTCATTGTTAAAAATGGGTTTAGCATTTACTTGTGCCCACAAAGAAGAACCATCTTTACGAATGTATTTAAATTCAGGGTTTTCGAAATCGCCCAACCCTCTTTCCAGAACCGATCTGACAAAAGGTTTAGACTCTTCGCTGATAAAATCCCACATAGGTTTGCCTATAATTTCTTCACTGCTATAACCAATCATATCTTCAATTTTCTTATTGACGTAAGTAAGTTTAAGTTCATTATCAATTAAGCTTATACCCTCGTTTGCTGTCTCGACGATGTTCCTATATTTTTCCTCACTTTCCCGAAGCTTTTCTTCTACTCTTTTGCTTTCGGTGATATCTTGAACTATTCCTTTTACTCGAATAAGGTTATTTTTATCATCAAAAATAAAATCTGATTTTATGTGGAGTGTACGCTCTTCCCCATTAGCTAAAACAATTCTGAAATCAAGTCCAGAAGTAGGTACTTTTTTGATATAATCATTGACTTTACAGTAGTAGTCTAAGTCGTCGGGATGAATATAACTATAATATTCTTTTAAAGACGGTGCAAATTTTTGGGGATCACGTTTGAAAATACGATACATCTCTTCAGACCAGTATGCTTTATCATTAAAAATATCCCATTCCCAATTGCCAATATGAGCCATTTCTTGAGCTTCAGCAAGACTCTTTTCGCTTTCTTTTAACGAATTATAAGCCTTCTCAAGCTCTGCTGTACGTACTTTAACCTTTTTTTCTAAAGTATCATGTGCTCTTTTAAGGAATTCTTTAGCCTTCCTGCTCTCGGTAATATCTCGTGCTGCTGCAAAAACACCAATAACATTACCAGATTCATCCTTATATTCTGAAGCATTATACAGAACGGGTGTTTCTTTACCATTTTTATTTCTTATTTCGAGTTCGTAATCAATTACAAACCCTTCATCGAATACTTTTTGATATACTTTTTTTGCTTTTTCTGGCTCAGTAAAGTAATCTGAAAAATCAGTACCAATTAGTTCATTCCTAGAATATCCTGTAACCTGCTCTGTAGCTTTATTCACGTCAGTAATCTTTCCATCATGTCCAATGGTTACTAAAGGATCCAGGCTAGTTTCAATCAAACTGCGATTATAAAGATTTAACAATCTTAGAGACTCTTCTGCTTCTTTGCGTTCCGTAATATCTTCGTAAGTGCCCAAAATACCTATGACGTTACCTTTTGCGTCATGTAGGGGAATTTTGTTTGTATCAAGCCACGTAAGTTTCCCGTCAGCAGTCCTTTGTTGTTCAATAATGTGGTATTCAGGAGTATCGTTTTTCATAACTCTGAGGTCGCATTCGCGGTACTCCGCAGTCTGTTTCACGGTCCATGGTAGATCATAGTCAGTTTTCCCAACAATATTCTCAGGAGACTGAACACCAGCATCTTCCGAGAAGACATTATTACACCCCAAATATCTAGAATTGCAGTCTTTCCAGAAAATAGCTTGGGGTATGTTGTTCATGATTAACTGGAGCATGTTACTAGCGTTCTTAATCTCTTCCCCAGCACGCTTGCGCTCAGTAGTGTCGCTATAGATTGCAATGAAACAATTATCTTCCATCGGGTATGCAAATACCTCAAAATACTTGTTCAGGGAAGCATTGTACTCTTCGAAGTGAGTTCCTGTACGTGTGCGAGTAACCTTACTACAGCAGTCTAACCATATAGGCTCTAAGGTAGGGAGAACCTCTTTGAGAGGTCGTCCGATAACTTGCTCGCGTCTAAGACCCGAGTGTTTCTCATAAGCAGGATTAGCTTCTAGAATGATAACGTCGATGGGCTGATCTTTTTCATCCATGATTAACTCACAGATCGCTATCCCCTCTTCAATTAAATTGAAGATCTTTTGGTATTTTTCTTCACTCTTATGAGGTTTTTCATCAAGCTTTTTCTGGTCACTTATGTCGAATCCAGAAATGTTTACGCATTCTTGTTCAGGCAAGGGAGAAAAAACAACCAGATATACTTTATTTCCCACATTGACTTCAATTTTCTCAGGGCTATTTTGGGAGATTACCCTTTTCACAAGATCTCTAATATGGGCAGGCAGTCTTTCTCTTACTCTCACACCCCATTCATGCAATAAGGGCTCACCTGCCTCATTTGAGTAAAGAATTACCCCATCGTTTGCTACATTAAGCACAGGGTTTGAGTTCGTTGCCGGAAATTGTTCTATTTTCACTTTCATATCTACCTTGAAGATTATCCTTTGTAGCAATACGATTTTATTCAATAAATTTCTGAAATCACTAATAGTAGAATATTATATTTTATCCTGAATAAATAACTAATTGTTTTTTAAGTTTCAGTACACTTTAATCGTAATAATTATCGTTAAGTTTGGAAGAGAATAGAAATCAATAATTTTTTACTTACTGTGAGCCAGAGAATAAAAAATTTTTTGTGTAATTAAGAAAGATGCTCCCAATATTTAAAAATTACATCTTTTATAAGAAAATTAATAATTATATTTAATTACATTAGGACTTATGCGGTTGAGGTTCAAAATCAGTAACAATCGAAATTAATCTTAAATCCTTATTTTCGATAGTTGAAGGTTTGACGCTGTTGATTGTTCCATTCAATCACGTAAGTCCTATAATAAATAATCAAGAATTGTAGGATCACTCTCCATTATTATATATATTCAATTGAATGTTTCAGATACGAGATTCGAAAATCAAATTTTGAATTTCGAGATAGGCTCATAGAAAAGACTCAATTGAATCCTCCGAAAATACAGTACTGTTTCCCAAAAAGTACTGTATTCTAAGAGAATATCATGGATCCATCCCGATTACGTTTTTAAATAATTAATAAACAACCCTGAGATGAACAATTTTACAGAACTTTTGGCACACCACTTTATAAAATTAATTAGCTATTGATTGTTAGAGACTTTGGCCATAAAAGTTAAGTAAAAATGTAAGAGTTGTAATGTTCGGAATTTTACTTGAGGTGGCAGCAGCGATTGAAAACCAAAATTAGAAAATTAGTTCAAAGTTAGTACGTTCCAAAATTAAAAATTAATACATTCTTTTGGAAACTATCTTTCTTATTAATAAACCAACAAAGAAAGGCACATTCGTAACGAGCTTATCCCAAAATAAATTTTATTCTCGAGCTTATCCCAAAATAAATTTTAGTCTCAAATAATTAAATTATTAGAATTGTTTTTCGTGATATAAAACTCAATTGATTACTTGGAATACAGGATTTTGAGACGCAATTTAGAGTTTTGGGATCAGCTCATATAATGATTACGTTTAGAGAACTTTTTAAAATTTCACAGTAAAAGAAAAGGTTTAAGCTTGTGTATAAATCCTGAATATAAGTATCAAATTTGTTGATGAAAATATGGAAAGAGGAATAAAATGGGAAATATGAAGAAATTATATTCAATAGCTTTAGCATCCAGAGCCCTGATTTTATTTTTGATTCTTGTTTCATCTACGGCATCTGCAGCTTCACCCGCGATTACTGAAACTCGGATCACCACCAATCCGTTTGATTCAGATAATCCTGTTATCTACGGTAACAACATAGTGTGGCAGGATAAGCGCAATGGAAATTGGGATATCTACATATACAATCTTTCAACTCACAAGGAAACCTGCACCACCAATTTATCAGATCAGACACATCCTGATATCTACGGGAACACTGTGGTATGGGAAGATAAGCGCAATGGAAATAGCGATATCTATATGCAAGACATCTCCACTAAAAAGCAAACTCGGATCACCACCAATAATTCAAATCAGTGTTCTCCTGTAATTTATGGTACCAAAATAGTGTGGGAAGATGGACGCAATGGAGGAACACTAGATGAAAATGGTAATTATATTGAAAACTGGAATCTCTACATGTATGATCTTTCCACTAAGAAAGAGATTCGGATCATCACCAGTGGACATTCAATCTGTCCAGACATCTTTGGTAACCGGATAGTGTGGCAAGATTCGCCTTGGGGCGGGAATATCTACATGTACGACCTATCCACTCAGAAGGAGACTCAAATAACTACCAGCGGATTTGCACACAGTCCTGCTATCTACAATAATAAGATAGTGTGGGAAGATGATCGCAATGGAAACTACGATAGCCACGATATCTACATGTACGATCTCTCCACTCAGAAGGAGATTCAAATAACCACAAGCGGATATGCATGTGAGCCTGATATTTACGGTGACAGGATAGTGTATCAGGACAACCGTAATGATGCATCAGGCAACACGGATATCTTCATGTATAATCTTTCCACTCATGAGGAAACCTTAATCACCCCTTGGGAAGACTATCATGGGGATGATCCAGACTATGAGGCGAGTGATCCGTATCAAGTGAATCCAGCTATCTACAATAATAGAATAGTCTGGGCAGATGGATATAAAGGAAGCTATGATATTTACATGGGCACCCTTAGCTATGGTTCAAGCCTCCCGACAGCTGATTTTTCTGCTTCCACTACTTCAGGAAATGCCCCTTTGAAAGTAACATTTACTGACAAAAGTGCAGGATCACCAACCGCATGGAAATGGAGCTTTGGAGATGGATCTGCTCTGGTAACCCAGTATAATCCAACTTATACCTATACAAAACCTGGAACTTACACGGTGAAAGAAACCGTTAGTAATGCAGCAGGCAAAGACACAGAAATAAAAACAAATTACATAACAGTAAAAGCGGCTCCTGTAAAGCCAGTTGCTTCTTTCACCGCATCTCCTGTATCAGGAAAAGCTCCATTGAAAGTACAGCTTACTGACAAAAGCACTAACAGTCCAACTTCATGGAAATGGAGCTTTGGAGATGGAACTTATTCATCATCCAAGAATCCTTCGCACACTTATAGCAAAGTTGGAAAATATACTGTTACCCTGATATCAACTAATAAAGCTGGCAGCAGTACTAAAACTATGTCGGGACATATAGTAGTTAAAAAGTGACAAATTGAAAAATAATGAAAAAGCTCAAATCTCAAGAGGAGTGGGGATTTAATTAATTAACTTGTCAAATAATTAAAAATATTGAGGGATGGAGTTACCAGAACCACAAATGTATATGCTGTTTATTCCACCTCAAAGCCGAAATCTTCAGCATTTTCAGTAATTTCCTGCTTACTAATCTTGTCGGGATTAAAGGTCACCACTGCTATTTTTTCAGAAACTCTTATGTCAAGTTTTTCGATACCATTAATGCCTTCCAGGGCTTTACGCACATTCGCTGCACAGTTATTACAATCCACACCTAAAACCTTTAAAGTTTCCATCTTTCTTACTCCTTTTTTGTTCTTTAAGTTCACAGATTCAGGTTTAGTCCTCGTGTTTCACTCTCAATAATCTCATTGCATTCAGAGTAACCAGAAGTGAGCTGCCCATATCCCCGATCACAGCCAGCCACATAGTTAGCCATCCTGGAATGACCAGCAGGAGAATTAATCCTTTGATTATCAACGCAAAAGCAATGTTTTGTTTGATGATGCTTAGCGTTTTCCTGCTCAATCTGATTGTATCGGTCAGTTTTGTGAGGTCGTCTGCCATCAAGGCGATATCTGCAGTTTCAAGGGCTGTATCAGTTCCTGCAGCTCCCATTGCAATACCGACTGTGGATATTGCCATAGCGGGAGCATCATTGACACCATCTCCAACCATAGCTACCTTGCCATGCTCAGCAAGAAGGCTCTTAATTGCATCTACCTTGTCTTCAGGTAAGAGGTCTGCTCGGAAATCATCGACTCCTGATTTTGTGGCAATAGCACGGGCTGTACTTTCATTATCCCCAGTGAGCATAATGACTTTTTTAATACCTGCCTTTTTCAGCTTATTGATAGCCTGTCCGGAATTTTCCCGCAATATATCAGCCACAGCAATAAGACCAAGAATCCGTTTGTCATCTCCGAGTATCATTACGGTTTTCCCTTCATTCTGCAGACGTGAAACTTCATCCCCTACATGATTCAGATCTATTCCCTGCTCTGTAAAGAGCCTCGAATTCCCTATCTGATAAGTCTTGCCCTGAACCACTGCTCTGGCCCCTTTACCGGGAATCGCCTCAAATGCAGATATGATGGATATTTCGGCTCCGTGTTCTTTTGCGGATTTGACAATTGCATCAGCCAGAGGATGTTCTGACCGACTTTCAATTGCTGATGCTATTGATAAGAATTCCTTATCCGGGAGTCCATCAATAGGAATGATATCCGTTACCTGTGGTTTTCCCTCTGTAAGAGTACCTGTTTTGTCAAAGGCAACCACTGACAAAGCCCCGGCTTCTTCCAGATACATACCCCCTTTAATGAGTACACCGTTTTTTGCTGCGTTACCAATTGCAGACACGATAGAGACAGGTGTGGATATTACCAGTGCGCAAGGGCACGCTACCAAAAGCATAGCCATTGCTTCGTAAAACCATTTCTCAAAAGGTTGTCCGAAAATCAAGGGAGGCACAGCAGCAACCAGAACAGCCAGAACTATGACAAGAGGAGTGTAATATTTCGCAAACTTATCGACAAATTGCTGAGATGGCGCCCTCTGTCCCTGAGCTTCCTCTACCATATGAATAATTCTGGATATTGTATTATCCCTGGCTAGTTTGGTAACTTTGATCTCAAGCGAACCGCGTTCGTTAACCGTTCCCGCATATATCTCATCCCCAGACTGTTTCTCCACTGGTATAGACTCTCCTGTGATTGGGGCCTCATTTACAGTAGAATAACCAGTATATACTTCGCCATCCATAGCGATTCTTTCACCTGGACGAACGATAATAATGTCACCTATTACAATTTCATTTACAGGCAACTTTATTTCAGTTACTCCTCGTCTGACCAAAGCCTCATTTGGTGTGATTTCCATTAAAGCCCGAATGGAATTTCTTGTTTTATTAAGGGTATAACCCTGCAGAGCGTTTCCAAATGAGAAAAGAAATACAACCGTTGCAGCTTCTTCAAATGTGCCGAGTACTGATGCACCGAGTACTGCTATGGTCATCAGGAAATTCATGTCAAATTCTCGAGCATTAACCAGTACGGAAAGGCCGTTCTTGGCTGGCAGAAAGCCGCCCAGAAAAATTCCGACAAGGAATATCACATTGACCATCGACTCCGGTGCTTCCAGCCTCCCGGCAACAAACCCGAAGACCAGCATAATTAAAGAAATCACTGTGGGCTTGACGTACTGATTTGATTTCCAAAAACTGGTTGGTTCAATCTTTATCCGAAGATCTTCGTCCACTTTCCCTGAGTAACCCATTTTTTCAATTGTTGACAGGATTTCTGCCACCGGTCCGCTATGAGTTACTGTAATTTTAGAAGCGCTGAAATTTACCTGTGCGGTCTCGACTCCAGGGACTTTGGAAATACGTTTTTCCAGCTTACCCGCACAGTCTGCACAATCCAGGCCTATGATGCAAAAATCAGTGGTTTGAGAATCTTTGGATATTTTTTTGACATCTTCCTGTGCATCATAACCTAACTTTTTAACTTTGTCTATCACTTGAGTAGTACCAGTTTGTTGAGGATCATAATCTACGTCGAGTCTTCCAACGGGGAAAACGATTGAAGCATTAAAAACTCCAGGGATACGTTTAACGGCTTTTTCCACTTTGGCCGCGCAATCCGCACAATCCAGGCCTGTTACGAGGAATTTAGATGATACTGTTGATTCCGTTCTTTATGCCCCCTCGGCCATAAATTATTCTTCGTTCTTTTCGGTTTTATTCGGTAACATGCTCCAGTCCTTGAGCAAACAGTTTCTCAACATGATTGTCAGCCAGTGAATAATACAGGATCTTACCTTCTCTCCGGAACTTGACAAGACGTAAAGTCCTGAGAATTTTAAGCTGGTGAGATACTGCCGAGTCAGAAACACCTATGACAGCTGAAAGGTCACAAACGCAAAGTTCTCTGGTCATTAAGGAAAACAAGATTTTCACTCTTGTCGGGTCTCCCAGGGCCTTGAAAAGTTCTGCCAGCGAAATAGCTATATCTTCACTAAATAGAGCCTCACGTACTGCTTTTACCGCTTCATCGTGTATACAATTGATCTCACACCTATCCAGTTCAACCACAGCTAATTCTCCAATATAAGTAAATTTAAATACAGTGATATATGAACATCTGTTCATATGTACTTATGAATAAGTACTCAAATACAATTAAAGCTTTTGCTTTGATTGCATAAGACACTAAACTTACAAGCCTGAAATTTTCTGTACCTAACCAGTATCGCGTCAGCAGTAAAATATTGTAAAAATTATATTGTATAATATTCACAAATAGTCTCAGGGATTCCTTATGAATAAATACACTGTGACACTTACCAAAGATGAACGTGAAACTCTTTGTGAACTTACCTCAAAGGGTAAACACAACTCCCCAAATTCTCAATGCTCTCATCTTACATAATTGTGATAAAGGTGAATGGAATGTTAACCGTTCAATCAACGAAGACATCTCATGTATTCTGAACATAAGTATGAAAAAATTGATTGTGTTAAGAAGCGATTTGTTGAAGAAGGTCTTGACGTTGCCCTCAATGGAGAAACAAGGAACCGCATTGATGCTAAAAAGTTGATGATAATTTGAAGCCATTTAGTTGTATTGAGTTGCAGTGAACCTCCTGAAGGCTTTGCAAGATGATCTTTGAGATTGTTAGCTGATCAGGTTATAGAGCTTGGTTACATCGAAAACGTTTCTCATGAAACAATACGCCGTACTTTAAAAAAACGAAATAAAATCCTGGCAAAGGAAAGGATAGGTAATTCCCCCGGAATAAAACAGTAGTGTTGCATCAATTCTTAATTGGCGAGTAAAGACTGCTAATTTTATCCTTGCATCTTCTGTTGTGAATTACCAATTAACCTTTGCATTTTTGTTGTTTCTGAACTTTTGCCAGGTCAGTATCTCTTTCCTTACAACCTCGATGTTATCCATTCTCCTTTTTAAGCACTGACCTGTGAGTACATTCAATTCCATTGGTTATCGGTTAAGACTTAATTTTCTTCTTCTCTTACTCTTTTCTTGAATCCAATTTATTTATTTATTTATTTATTTATTTATTTCTTATTCAAACCATTCCTTCATCTTACTGCCGGAAACTTGTCTGATAAAGAGGAATGGAGACGAACAATTGTGCTGTCCTGAATAGCAACATCCTAGAAGGTTTCGAGTTTCTTGCTAAATTTTCTACCAGGATCTCTTGCAAGCTCTCCCATACTTTTCTCAATATTATTCTCTTTTTACAGCTTTCAGAATAATTGCTCCGTCCGTAGTCTCGGTTCCCACACTGAAACCTACATCTTCAAAAATCTCTCTCCATGCAGCCTCCGAAAGTTGAGGCCCATGATGATGTTGATGTGCCAGCGGTTCAACTGCAGTTAATACCCCACCTTTTTTCAACGCTCTCTTAATTTCGAAAAGCGCGAACTTAATGTCTTCAAGGTGATGGAGCATGAAGAAACAGGTAGCAGTATCCACAGAGCTCTTTTCAAAAGGCAGGGCATAGGCACTTCCGGTTCTGAACTCAATGTTATGCACCCCGAGAACTTCTGCATTCATCTGTGACTGGCTTGTAAGGGAATCATGGAGGTCAATACCGTAAACCTGTGAATCGGGATTATTTTTTGCAAGCTCCATTGTAAGGCTCCCGAAACCGCTGCCAACATCAAGGATAATATTTCCTTTTATGCCAGAAAGCACACCAGGCAGAACCTTCGATCTTACAATAGCCATACGGTCTTCAGGAAACTTCGCTTTCTCTGCTTTTTCCCCATCTACTGAAGTAAAAGGAAGAATGGAATAGACTTTCGATCCATTAGCTGCCATCAGACCTTTTACATAAACGTTTTCGTTTTCGGCTGCAACCAGTTCCACAATCGAAACTCCAAGATTTCTGCAAAAACGCAGGCTCCACTCTTCCCTTTTTTCAGGATATTGAATATTGAGAGGAGTATGTACTATAATGTAATGGGAGTACTCCGGCTTGAAGTACGCAGATACGGACTCAAGTTCTATCAAACAAATTTCACTGATACTCTCCCTGAAGAGAGCAAGAATTTGGAGAGAAGCTTCATCAGCCTTGTTTCTTATACTTCCGATTTCTTCGAACATACTTCTGAATTTGCTTTAGAAGAATAAAAGCTCTCTTACCCGAAATTTGTGAGGCGAGTAGCGACAACACCAGATACTCCAAATAGTCACAAGCTGTATAAATATTTATTAACTAGATAGGTACTTTTAAATAGTATAGAGTAGGATAGAGGATACCTATTGGTGGTCACGATGAAGTACGTAATTGCGATGATAAGGCCAGAAAGGCTTGATGCAGTCAAAAGAGAACTTCAGAAAATCGAAGTAAACAGATTGACAGTATCATCCGTTTCCGGTTATGGTGCTCAAAAAGGATATCTGGAAATCTATAGAGCGATGGAATATGATGCAAACTTACTTGAAAAAATCAAGATTGAAATCGCTGTAAATGATGAATTCCTGGAGCCAACAATTGAGGCAATAAAAACTGGAGCAAAAGGCAGTGACGGTTACGTCGGAAGCGGAAAGATCTTCGTGCTGCCACTTGAGAATGTAATAAGGATCCGTACGAACGAAACCGGACATGAGGCAATTTGAGGGGATGGAGATGGCTATAAACGGCGCAGACACTGTATGGGTATTGATTTCGTCAGCATTAGTACTATTAATGGTTCCTGCCCTTGCCCTTTTCTATGGAGGGCTTGTCCAGCGTAAAAACGTCCTGAGCAGCATGATGCACTCATTTGTTGCAATGGGTGTTCTGGCTCTTGAATGGATAATAATAGGTTACTCCCTTGCCTTTTCAGAAGGCAACTGGTTTGTAGGTGGCATTGGAAACGCATTCCTGAAAGGGATTGATGCTTATTCCGTAACCGGTACGATCCCAACTTATGCATTTGTTGCATTCCAGGGAATGTTTGCAATAATTACTCCAGCACTTATATCGGGTGCCATTGTAGGACGTGTAAAGTTTAAATCTTACATTGCATTCATCTTACTCTGGGGACTTGTAGTTTATGCACCAGTATGTCACTGGGTATGGGGAGGAGGATTCCTTACCGGAGAAGCCCTCGACTTTGCAGGTGGTACTGTAGTCCACATAACTGCAGGTATGTCCTCACTTGCAATATTGGCCTACCTTGGTAAGAGGAGAGGATATGGAGTTGATTCACTAAAGCCCCACAACGTTACTCTGACACTCCTTGGAGCCGGACTCCTCTGGTTCGGATGGTTTGGATTCAACGCAGGCTCTGCTCTTGCTGCAAATGAAATCGCAACCCTTGCATTCATAACGACATTAATAGCTCCCGCAGCTGCAGGATTTGTCTGGATGTCTCTGGAATGGGTACACTTAGGACGTCCTACTGCTCTGGGATTTGCAACTGGAGTCCTGGCAGGCCTAGTAGGAATAACGCCTGCAGCAGGATTTGTAACTCCTATGGCAGCAATTGCAATAGGTTCAATTGCAAGCTTCATATGTTATCAGGCTGTGATGTTCAAAAACAAGTTAGGATATGATGATTCGCTTGATGCCTTTGGAGTTCACGGTGTAGGTGGAATAGTCGGTGCGATATTAACCGGTGTATATGCAAGTGTTGGAGGCGAAGGTCTCCTTCTTGGGAACTCTGCCCAGTTGATGATTCAGCTTGAAGGTGTAGTTATCACAATCGTATACGCAATGGCCTGCACCCTGCTTATAGGATTTGTACTTCACAAGACGATAGGACTCAAAGTTACTGAAAGTGAAGAACTTATCGGGCTTGACAAGACCCAGCATGGTGAAGCAGCTTACAACCTCTGAGTAAAGGCAATACCTTTACCTTTTCAATTTTTAAGTTTAAACTTAGATTAGTTTCATGAGTAGAAAAAACCTATTTCATGAAACTAATGCATCTTCCCTAAAGATAATACATTTTCTAAAAATGAATATAACTTCTAAAGTAACGACTAATTTATAAAACTAACACTCTTTTCTAAAAACTTAGACATTTTCAGCATTTATGAACCCTTAGCATCATTTTATCCAGAGGACAATCATTAACGCTTTTTAAGTATATGAGAAAATGTAGGAAACATTAAATAAGATCAGCTAGGTGCAGGGCTAGCAACTATTACTCCTGCAGCAGGTCTTGTTTCCCGATCTGTGGCTGCATTACTGGGTATCCTTGGAGCAATTGTTTGCTATTTTGCAGTACATCTCAAAAACAAGATGGAATGGGATGATGCTCTTGACATGTGGGGTGTACATGGAATTGGAGGAGTGACAGGAACAATTCTCCTAGGAGTCTTTGCTTCAACTGCAATAAATCCTGCAGGAGCTGACGGACTGCTTTACGGTGGCACAGCATTCTTCATTAAAGAACTCGTGGTTGTTGCGGGTGCTTCAATTTATAGGTTTGTATTTTCCTAGTTATGTTGATGTTCATAAATCTAATAACCCCTGTCAAAGTTTCAGATCAGGAACAACTTATAGGTCTGGATATTTCCCTGCATGGGGAATGTGCCTATGATTCTATTATTCGGTAAATATTTCGAAGAATTCCTCTCAAGACCTGCTTAAATCTAAGTAGCTTTTAAGGTAAATATGTTGAAGAAAGAAGATCCTTTGAAAAAAAATCATTTTTCGACAGGTTTTAGTTGAATATTCCCCGTTGCTTTTTGGGGTGATATAAATATTTCCCACGTACAGCTCTGGAAAATTTGTCGCTTTTGCAGGATATATAGTGGGAAAAATGTAATCATCCATATTATACACGTTTTAAATATCTGGCATTACAAGTTAAATACATCTTTAAGTTTCTATTAATATTGCCAGATTTTACTTTTACATTTTTAAACTGCTCTTATCCTCAATGAAGAAATAGAATTGAACCGGAGTTCCTATGATCGAAAAAAATATCCCTGGCGAGATAGTAAAAGATTTACAATCTGTATGTCAGCTGCATGAACAGGCAGTCTGTAACCACGAAAAATGCAGGGAATTTAGCGACAATCTATCTCAACTTCTAGTAAGGCTTGAGGATCTGAAGTTTTACGGGACAGCTGACAGGTTGATGAGCATTCTTATAAACTGTAAACCAAAAGAGGCTTCCCACTGCGAAAAAGCAAACCTGGTCGGCGAGATGATGAAAGAAGTAGCAAAAGAGGTAAAGAAAGCATCAGGAAATTAAAATGAAAAGGCATTAAATAAGGAAAACGTCCACTAACGAGTTCAAAAGAGCTGCTTTCTGAACATTGTAAAAGCTAAAATCACTGAAAAGAATATGGTCATTGAGAAAATAATCGCAAAGGCATGAGGATTGTTCTCGAAAGGAACTTCAACATTCATCCCAAAAAAACTTGCAACCATTGTTGGGATAGACAGGATAATAGTAACTGAGGTAAGGAATTTCATAACAATATTTAGGTTATTGGAGATAACTGATGCATATGCATCCATAGTTCCGGTAAGAATATTACTATAAATATTTGCCATTTCAATTGCCTGCTTATTTTCGACGATAACGTCTTCAAGCAAGTCAGTGTCTTCCGGATACATCTTAACGGGAGTGGATCTCAAAATCTTCTCAAGGACTATTTCATTACTTTTCAACGAGGTAGAAAAATATACAAGACTTTTTTCTAATTCAAGAAGCTGAATTAGCTCTTTATTTTTCAGGGATTTATGCAACTTTGATTCAATTTTGTCACTGGTTTTATCAATATTTCTGAGGTACTGGAGATACAACTTCGAGTTTTTATAAAGAATCTGAAGAAGGAAACGCGTTTTCTTAAATGTATAAAAAGATTTATTTTTTCGTTCAATAAAATCTTTTATAACGTAATTCTCTTTAAGAGAAACAGTAACAATATTATTTTCAGTAATTATAATCCCAAGAGGAATAGTATAATAAATTCCCCCTTGCTGCAAATTTGTATCGGGAACAGGTATGTCTATTAATACAACAGTACACCCCTCATCTACTTCAATTCTGGAGCGCTCCTCTTCATCGAGTGCAGCTTTGACATGATCAACGGGAATATTCAGGTTATTTGAAACATACATTATTTCCTGGGGATTTGGGTTTATAAGGTTAATCCATGCTCCATTCTCAACGTGGTCGAGGGTTATCATTCCGTTATCTGCTGATTTGTATATCTGAAGCATGTCTGTTTCTCCTTTTTTCGGTTATATAGGTTACAACTCCTTACCAGGTGAGAATGAGATTAATTATCCTTCAAGCAGAGCACAGATGTATATATAGATTTTCATGAGAAATACATAATCAGGTTGTTAAAAAGAATATAATTTAACGTGTAAGCCCATAGATGTATCTTTAGACAGAAATATCTGGCATATATTAAAGACCTAAAATTAATTAAAAATTCAAAATTAATTAAAAATTAAAAGATGAAGTAGATTAACTTCAACGCGGGATGTAGAACATAATCAGAACGCCCACGAGTGCAATTAATGCACCTATCACCTCATATTTGTCGGGATTTTTCTTATCGACAAAAGCTCCCCATATCAGGGATGAAACAATAAAAATTCCTCCATAAGCGGCATAGACCCTGCCGAAATGTGCAGGCTGGAAAGTTGGAATAATTCCATAGATTGCCAGTGTCAGCCCGCCCAGAAGCCCAAATACCGCTCCTTTATGTTCCCTTAACCATAGCCAGACCAGATATCCGCCTCCTATTTCGAAAAGAGCGGCAAGGAAAAAGAGAAAAAGAGAAATTACCAGATCAATCATATGGTTTCCTCCTTTCTGGGCCAGTAGTAGATAATGGATACTCCTATAAGGATGATCAGACAGCCTACGAGATCATATGTATCGGGTGGGATTTTATCGAATATCCAGCCCCATAATAAAGACATAATAACGAAAATGCCTCCATAAGTTGCATATATTCTATGGAAGTAAGAAGGCTGGAAGGTAGGCACTATTCCGTATAAAAATAATATGATTGCTCCTGAAAATGCAAAGACTATATCCTTGCCTTCACGCAGCCATAACCAGAGAAGATATCCTCCCCCGATTTCAAAAATGCCTGCAAGAATAAACAGGAGAATAGTATATAGAAAGCACTTTTTTCGGGAAATACAGCTGGAGTCTACTTTTACCATACCTTTTGATCTCACCAGAAATATATATAAATACACTGATTTGAATCATTATTGACTAAATTAATCTATTGACCCTTTGGAGATCAATGTACAGTGGTTTAAGTTAAGCGAAGAGTCTGAAAAGTGAGATTATCTGCAGCAGTCGCATCTACCACAGGAAGGAAGAATATTATTATTTCCATTTTCCACTTCCCAGCATTCAAAGCAGATTTTTGTTGTGCCAACTTTCCTGTGTTTTACTCTAAGTAGCGAATTTTCGTCCTTTCCACAGGTAGAACATTTTACCATATTTGAACCCGTTATTATATGTTTTATATAAATATATTCTCAAACTTCGTTAGTTACAAATAACTACTTTTAGGATTAAACCGATCATTTTGAGATTTTGTTTTATTTGATGTTCAGTTAAAAATTTATATAAAAAGCTTCACTCAAAGCTTCAAATGTTTATTATATTCACTCAAAGCTTCAGATGTTTAAGGTAAATAGGCAAGTGCATGTAAAATAAGTAGAACAGAAGAAAACAAATACAACATTTAAAAAAGAATTCAATAAATAAGAAGATATTAAATTTAGAAGTACATAACCCTAATATAAAAATGAAATAAATAATATAAAAATAGAGTTAAAATCACTTTATTTAAATACACCTCCATTCAATTAATAATAGAGGTGTTTTGAGGCTAGTTGCATATATTATTTGATGATTTATATATAAGAAATATAAATAATAGGAAGAAAAAAATTTAATTAATAATTAATAGGGGTAGAGCATAAAAGAAAAACCAGATCATCAAGTATAAATAGGCGTTTGTTATATTGCTAAATGATAGTATTTCGATAGCATACATGCATCATTTAGTGGTATTAAGTATTATTCAGTAGCGTTTATTATTATCACCCCTCATAATTTTGGTCTGAGAATTTAGGTATTTAAGAAAAAATTGTATTTCATTATTCTTCAGAGTAATATAAAAGTGAAGAGAAAATCACTATCTTTAAATATGCCTTTAATAGATTAAAGTTTGCACATGTCGATATTATGTAAAAATTATATATACATTATTATTTCTTGTGAATATAGTAAAAGAATATTATAATATATGTGGATAGTTCAATCCATTTTTTATATATTCTTACAGTTTCGGAGTTACGCAGTTGGATTGGGAAACCAACATCACGAGATCATTAGCTGTAAAACACGAACTCATTAAAGCCTAATGAGTTTGGTTTTGTTCTTCAAATGCGTAAATTCCAACAGTATAGGTCAGAGGTTAAAACAGATCGGAGGAAATAGGTCGGAGGATACGTTGTATGATGGAAACAACAATAATGCTATTAATCGCAGTACCCCTACTTTTTTCGTTTTTATTCCTGGGTCTTGGCAAGAGTATGTACAAAGTTCTTGCCTGGGCTTTCTTTATATTTGGGGTAATTTTTTCAGTTCAGTTAGTTCGGGATGGTGTTGGAGTCTACGAAATAGCTGGATCGAATTTTGCAATGGTTGAAAATATTGTTCTTGTACTTGAAGTACTAGTAGTACTATTTATTCTTGCTGTGTCAGCAAAATATAAAAACTGGCCTACACTTGTACTGGGACTAATTTCAGCAGCTTTATTTGCTTACACTTTTACCAATGTTCCAGAAGTTGAAAGTGCTTCTTTTAATATTGATCAATTTTCTCAGGTAATGATATTAATTGTTAATATAGTCGGTACTGCTATCATATTATTCGCAACCGGTTATATGGATGAATATGAAGAACACAGGCATCTTCACAGGCAGAAGACATTTTACTTTACAATGAGTTTCTTCCTGGCATCCATGAATGGTCTGGTAATGGCTGACACACTGGGATGGCTGTTTCTTTTCTGGGAACTAACAACTCTTTGTTCGTTCGTGTTGATCTCATACAACATGGATCAGGAAGGAATAAACAATGGTTTCAGAGCTCTGGCTTTAAACCTGGTTGGTGGAATTGCTCTATCTGTAGGCATAATTCTTCTCGCTACTAAATTTGAAGAACCTATAACTACCCTTTCTGGAATCGGAACTTATGCTGGAACTGATGCAGCAGCAATGGCCGCTGTAGCTCTTCCTGTTGCCTTACTCTGTATCGGAGGCTTTGCGAAATCTGCTCAGATGCCTTTCCAGAGCTGGCTCTTAGGCGCAATGGTAGCTCCAACCCCGGTTTCTGCCTTACTGCACTCAAGCACGATGGTGAATGCAGGTGTGTTTTTAGTTGTCAAACTTGTACCAGCTTTTGCGGGTTCGAGTCTCGGAACAGCTATTGCAGTTTACGGTAGCTTTACCTTCGTTATGTGCTCAGCTTTAGCCTTATCTCAAAGAAATGCTAAAAGAGTGCTTGCATATTCAACTATTGCAAACCTGGGATTAATTATCGCAAGCGCTGGAATAGGTACACCTCTGGCTGTAGCTGCTGCAATTATGCTGATTCTGTTCCACGCCATATCAAAAGCTCTTCTATTCCTGTGCACAGGTGAAATTGAGCACACCATAGGAAGCAGAGATATCGAGGACATGTCAGGATTAATAAAGAAGGCTCCTCTTCTCACCACTCTTGCAGCTCTGGGAATGGTATCCATGCTATTACCTCCTTTTGGAGTATTGCTTACAAAATGGGTATCAATGGAAGCTGCTTCAAGCAACCCTATTGTGATTGTATTCCTTATACTTGGAAGTGCACTCACTACGGTTTATTACGCTAAATGGCTTGGAACAATATTGTCGTCCACTATGGATAAAAATGCAGTCACTCATAAAAAACCGGAAACATATTTCCCGTTATCGTTCCTCGGATTAAGCATTGTAGTTACAAGCATTCTTGTATTTCCAATATATAATTACTTCATTAAACCTCAGGTTGAAACTTTGCTTAAAACCGCCCCTAGTATTTCAGGACAGGCTGGACAATTCACCTCTGAGATAGGGGCATTTGCTTACATAGCAATATTTGTAGCGCTCGCTCTGGCTATTGTGATCTATTTCGCCACCAAGAGTATGTTTGCACCCCGTAAAGTTAGCTATTATATGTGTGGGGAAAACAACCTTGAAAAGGATGGATTAATGTTCAGAAACGGGCTTTGCACTTACGATAAAAGCAGTGTTTCTAATATTTATCTTCAAAGTACTTTTGGAGAAAGCAGACTTACAACACTAGGATATGTGATATCAATATTACTTATCGTACTTGCATTAGCAGGAGGAGTATTATGAACATGAGCGATATTTTAATAGCTGTTCTTGTTATAATTGTTGCTCCTATTATCGGCTGCCTATACGCAGGAATTGACAGAAAAATTACTGCAAGATTGCAGGGTAGAGTTGGTCCTCCTCTTTTGCAGCCATACTATGATGTCAAGAAGCTCCTCAGCAAAGACAATGTAATTGTAAACGGATCTCAAAATTTCTACGTGGTAGTCTACGTAGCCTTTTTAATTTTGAGCCTCTTAATGTTAGCGTTTAAAGCAGATATTCTGATGATAATATTTGTATACACGGTATCTTCAATAGCTCTCATAGTAGGAGGTATGAGTACTGGTTCCCCATATGCCAGGGCAGGAAGTTCAAGGGAAATTATGGCTATACTGGCTTATGAACCAATCTTAATATTATATGCTCTTGCAATATACTTGCTTACCGGCACCTTTAAACTATCTGCAGTAACAGACGCATCGACCCCTCTCCTGATGTATACCCCTCTTATATTCATAGCAATGTTAGTTGTTCTGAATATAAAATTGAAAAAATCACCCTTTGATTATTCAACCTCTCACCACGCTCATCAGGAGCTGGTTAAAGGAATGCTTACTGAATATTCGGGACCAGGTTTGGCTGGCATTGAGATTGGGCACTTCTATGAATACGTATTTTTAACAGGACTTATTTTCGTATTCTGGGCAGTAAACCCATTGATAGGTGTGCTTATATCTGCAGGTGCTTTCTTCCTTGTAACTCTTATAGACAACATTACTGCAAGGGTGTACTGGCAATGGATGCTTAAACTAAGTTGGACATTCCTACTGGCAATTTCCATTGTGAACATAGCATTCCTGTATTTTAGTAAAGTCAGTCTAGTGTGAAAGAGGGCTATTTATGAGTTTAGCAAAATCCCCATGGATCATACATGTGAATTGTAACAGTTGCAATGGCTGTGACATTGAGGTAGTAGCCTGTCTTACTCCTTTATATGATGCTGAAAGATTTGGTGTTTTAAATATTGGTACTCCCAAGCAAGCTGATATAATGGTAGTTACAGGCTCGATAAATTACAAAAATGTCAATGTGCTTAAAAACATTTATAACCAGATCCCGGATCCAAAAGTTGTTTTAGCTGTAGGTGCCTGCGCATCTACAGGCGGGATATTCCACAACTGCTATAATGTAATAGGCGGAGCGGATCAGGTCATACCCGTAGATGCATATGTCCCCGGATGCTGCCCAAGACCTGAAGCCATACTTGACGGCGTAGTAGCAGCGCTTTCAATACTTGAGAATAAGAAGAAAGGGAATATCAAAGGAAAAGAAGTAAAATTGAAAGGAAACGAGGTGCCATCGAATGCTTGAGAATGAGGTAGAGATTAAAAGCAGCGCAGAACTGCTAAAAACTGTTGAGGGTTTAAAAAGTGATGGCTATCGATACGCTACTATGATATGCCTGAAAAAGGAAGACGGTCACGAGTTAATATACATCTTTGACAAAGATAACAAACTAAAGAATCTAAAGTACTTTGTGAAACCAGGTGAAAAACCCAAGAGTGTGTCAGGCATTTATCTATGTGCACTTTTGATCGAGAATGAGTACCAGGATCTCTTCGGATTGGCTTTCGACGGCTTAGCCATAGACTACAAAGGCCACCTTTACCTGACACCAAACAGTCCAAAAACCCCCTTGGCTTAAAGCAATTGGAGAGGAGAATCACATGACAACCGTAATACCTTTTGGTCCTCAGCATCCTGTTTTACCCGAACCAGTATCGTTAAAACTTGAGATAGATAACGATGTTGTTGTTGGAGCACTTCCCTCACTGGGCTATGTCCACAGAGGGCTCGAGAAGTTTATAGACACAAAGGACTATAATCAAACAACGTATATTTGTGAAAGAATATGCGGAATATGTAGTGCCCTTCATGGTATAACTTATACAAAGGCAGTTGAAAAACTATTCGATGTCGAAATTCCTGAAAGAGCGGAGTACATCAGAGTGATAGTTGGTGAACTCAACAGAGTTCACAGTCACCTCCTCTGGCTTGGCCTGTTTGCAGATGGTTTTGGATTTGAAAGTCTCTTTTACGAATGCTGGAAGTACAGAGAGCCAGTATTAGATGTGTTGGAGAGAATTACTGGAAACAGAGTTATCCATTCAATATCCAGAGTAGGAGGAGTTAGCAGAGATTTGACTAAAGAGAACATTGATATGATTTTGAAAATGCTCGATACAGTGGAATCTCAAGTTAAAGATCTTGAAAAAGTATTCATAAATAATTACACAGTTAAGAAAAGAACTGTGGGATTAGCTACAATGTCAAAACAACTTGCTTATGAGGCTGGAACTGCTGGTCCTACACTTAGAGGAAGTGGGAACGCCGTTGATGTAAGAGAAACAGCAGACTGGGATATTTATAGGGATCTTGGTTTTAAGCCAGTTGTTGAAAAAGATGGAGATTGTTACGCTAGGACTGTAGTAAGAGTGAAAGAACTATACGAGTCTATTAAGTTGATAAGGAATGCGATCTCCAAAATGCCGAATGGTGATATTGCAACACCCATAAAGGGCTTCCCTACCGGTGAAGCGATTATGAGAACAGAGCAGCCCAGAGGTGAAGTTGTATATTATGTGAAAGGTAATGGTACTAAAAACCTGGAAAGACTTAAAATAAGAACCCCTACCTTTGCAAATATACCTTCACTGTTACTAACTCTCCCGGGCGTTAGGCTCGCTGATGTGCCTATAGTTGTACTTACTATAGATCCCTGCATTAGCTGCACTGAAAGATAAAAGAAGGGTGATATAATGGGTATGTTAAACCTTGTTCTAACAAATATTTCTCGTAAACCTGCTACCAGACTTTACCCCTTCGAGATAAGGGCACCTTTTGAAGAGTTTAAGGGAAGAATCGCTTTTAATCCTGAAAACTGTATTCTCTGCGGAATATGTCAAAAGAAATGCCCCCCTGATGCAATAACAGTTACTAAGGCCGATAAAACGTGGGAACTTAATGTATTCAGATGCATCATGTGCACCGAATGTGTTGCTGGTTGCCCGAAAGATTGTATAACAATATCTAACGAAAGAGCAAAAACTGGTGCAAAAGAATATATTAAAGTACTGGTTCCGATAGTAGACAAACCAAAAGCAGATGCTTCAAAAACAGATGCTCCAAAAGCAGCAAAAGCAGCGCCTTCAAAAGCAGCATCTTCAAAATAAGAGTTTTAATTTAAAATTTATTTTTTTTACAGGAAGCTGCTTATTATTTTTTGGGTTGTACCCTGAAAAATAAAAATACCGACTATTCTCCGGTCTAAAAAATATGGTATCAGGGAATCCTTTGAGGATTCCCCTGGAAACTATCCGGCAGGAAAGAGATCATAAATTTACTTTTTTTACATTAATTCCCACAACAACATCCCTTTTTTTCTTCCGGAATTTCAGACTTATTACTCTCAAAGACAGAATCATAGACATTTTCATTGTAAATATTTGTCCAGCCGAGCTGAGAACCTGCTGCTATGAACATAGCAACAGCAATAGCTTCTGCAATTTCCTTTTTACCGGCTCCATAAGTAATAGCCCTCTGGGAATGGATATCGACACAGAACTGGCAGCGCATAAGGACTGAGGAAGCGACTGCAATAAGTTCCTTACTCTTGCGGTCAAGTGTACCGCTTTCAAAGATCGAATCTCTCATTTTTCCAAATGCTTCGGAAGTTTCGGGCAATATTTCGTTCATAAATGACATCTAAATTCCTCCAGTAAATACAGAAACCCGAATTTATAAAATACCTCAATCCAGAAATCAGTAAAACTTGATACGCATCATAGGCTTGATATACCATTTAAAGAAGACCAGAGTAAAGAAGATTTAAATTAGGGCTGATCAGAGTGAATCAAGGTTGATCTGAGTAAGAATCCAGAAGCTATACCAGTTTAAGTGATATGTAAATGATTTGAGATTTGTTTTTCAGATTAAACCTCGACAACCAGAAAAGACAGCTTTTATTCTCTTAAATTATGCTGTCCTTTTTCAAGTCGAATCCAGGCCATGGGAATATCAGCTTCCAGCTCTCCAGAATTACCTGAGATTCTTTTTTCGAGCCTGCCCTCGGCCTTAAAACCGAATTTTTTATAAAAATTAATGGCTCTTTGATTGCTTTCCTTTGCAATAAGTTCAACCCTTAAGATTTCCGGGTGTTTTGATTCTACTTTATCTAAAAGGGTTCCAAATATCAGTGTTCCTATCCCTTTACCCTGATAATCAGGATGTACTGCAATTGTAAGGTCACTGTAGAGATGAGAAAAAACCTGTATTCCAGGACTGCAGGTGTGAACTTCAGCAATGAGAATTTCAGGATTATCAGGATCTTCAATTGTAAGGATAATACCTGTTTCAAGACATCTTTCAATGAAATTTCTTATATAAGTTTCATTTACTTCTTCGGCCCTTCTTGCGATTCCGCCTGAACGTGATGCAACAGTCCTGTAAAGGGCCATGATTTTATACAGGTCTGAAAGTTCAGCTCCCCTGACAATATATTGCATTTGCATTTGAACCAATCCCCTTTTCAAAAAAGCTGCACTACAATATAAAAACATGTCCCTATAAAAGTTAAATAACACATTGTGCCAGGGTTATCTAAAGACCTCAACAGTAAAGAAGGCCTTCAAAGCTTGTAAAATCCTTCAAAACCTGTAATATCTACTTTGAAAAAAACGCCATTTGGAACCAAAAATTATAGTTAACCTTTTATTCTTTCCTCTCGAGGATATTAGTAATAAGAAACAAAAAGGAATACAATAACATGAGATGACCTTACTGATGGACGAGATTACTTTCTCTAATATGGGCTCAGGGACGAATTTTGATAAGCGGTGGGCTTTTGAAGTGGCTTATTTTACCAAGAATATTGGGGCAATTCTCAGAGACCTGGGTGATTTTCTGAACTCCAGGGATTATGTTGAAGTCCGTCTTCTTGCAGCACGGATGAAACAAAAGGCAGAATACGAAAAAACTATTCAACCGGATTTCAGCACAGCAAATTATTTTGCAAAAGCTCGGAAGCTATTTAACAGTTTTCTTGATGAGTGCGTAAATTTTGCCGAGCTTATAAGAGTGACAACCATACAGGAAGAAACAGGATGTGAAGAACTCCTTGACAAACCGGAGCAAATTCGGAACTCGATCGAAAGATTGAATCTCCTCAAAGAGATGTTCACTGAAGAGCTCAAACTCAATGGCTGGTACTACTGATAAGCATTTATTCAAGCATATAGCATACTTCTTTCATAAAAACTCTTTAAATATATAGCAAAATTTATAATACACATCATCCTTAGTAAGACAGCAAAGGGTTATATACAGGGAAATGGGTTTACAGAATGAACATCCAAGCGACTAACTATTTAGTCTGATGATTTAGTCTGCCTGTATCACAGGGAAGAATTCAAGAAAGCTTCCGAAACTTATCCAAGAAAATCACATTTTTTGCTGCATAAGTTCTACATCTATCGGTTATGAATTTCCCTGGTCCTTAGGCACCTTTTCGCATCCCCGGGGATATTAACCATTTATACGGCGTGTTTACCTGTTTTTAGCTGGTATCATGTATCGATTTTGATAAGTGGCCTTTTCCATAAAGGAAACTGCCGGGTATGCGGCAGAGAGTATATAAACAGCAGGTCTGCAGTTCGCATGACCTGAAGAAAGTAATGTTAACACTAGAGTGAGTACATGGAAAAATTAGCAAAATTCAAAGCACTTGGGCTCTCAGACAGCACATTGAAAGCCCTCAAAAAGAAAGGGTTTGAAGAACCAACCCCAATTCAGGAAAAGGTCATTCCGCTTTTTTTGAAAGGAGAATGTGACATTATAGGGCAGGCTCAGACCGGAACAGGGAAAACGACCGCTTTCGGAGCCCCAATAATAGAGAGGATTCCTGAAAAATCAGGAAAGGTACAGGCAATAGTCCTGACCCCTACCCGTGAACTGGCAATCCAGGTTTCAGAAGAGCTCAACTCTTTGAAAGGAGACAAAAAGCTACACATAGTCCCCATCTACGGGGGACAGTCCATGACCCAGCAGCTTAGAGCACTAAAAAGCGGAGTGGACATTGTTGTCGGAACTCCCGGAAGGGTTATCGACCACATTGAAAGGAAGAGCTTAAACCTCGGAAATATTGCGTATTTCGTGTTGGACGAAGCCGACGAAATGCTGAACATGGGTTTCATAGACGACATAAAGGAAATTTTAAAGGCAACTGGCCCTGATAAAAGAATGCTTTTCTTTTCAGCAACAATGCCAAAAGCAATCCTTGGAATCGTCAAGAAGTATATGAAAAACTATGAGCACGTTACCATAGAAAAAGAGGAACTTATCGCAGAACTAACTGAACAGATCTACTTCGAAGTTAGGGAAAGCGATAAATTCGAAGCCCTCTGCAGGATTATAGATATTGAGGACGAATTCTATGGGCTTGTATTCTGCCGGACAAAAATAGACACCAGCCAGCTTGCCCAAAAGCTTGGAGACCGCGGGTATTCAGCTGATGCTCTTCACGGCGACCTCTCCCAGAATGAAAGGGAAAAAATCCTCAATAAATTCAGGAAACAGAAGATAAATATCCTGACAGCAACGGATGTTGCGGCAAGAGGTATAGATATCATGGATCTTACCCATGTTATCAACTATACTCTTCCTCAGGATCCTGAGTCCTACGTGCACAGGATAGGAAGAACAGGAAGAGCCGGTAAGCAGGGAACTGCTGTTACCTTTGTTACTTCCTCTGAATACAGGCGACTCACTTACATAAAAAAGACTTCAAACTCAGAGATGAAGAAAGGAAAGCTGCCTGAAATAAAAGATGTGATAAAAGCCAAAAGGACAAGAGTGAAAGCAGAACTCGAATCCACAATAAAGGCAGAAGAATACGGGGACTGCCTTGAGATGAGCGAAAAACTCCTCGAAGAATTCCCCGCAGAAAAAATCCTGGCTGCTCTCCTGAAATACGCTTTCAAGGAAATGTTCGACGAAAGCATATATGGAGAGATTTCCTCCAGTTCCAGCAGTTCATATGTCGACAGAACAGGCAAAACCAGGCTATTCATTGCCATGGGAAAAGTCGATGGCATGACCCCTGACAAATTGTGCGAGTTCATCCAGGAAGAAATAGGAGACAGTGAACTGAAAATAAAGGATGCTGAAATTTTCCCCCACTTCTCCTTCGTAACAGTCCCCTTTGCCCAGGCTGAAGCCCTGCTCGAAATCTTCAAAAACAAAAAGAGAGGAAGAAAACCCTTTGTAGAGCTTGCCCAGAAATCCAAGGGAAGAAGCTCAAAGAGTTCCGAAGATTCTCGCAGTGACAACCGTAGAGACAACCGCAGAGATTATCGCGCGGACAGCTCAGGTAGCACGAGAAACACAAGAAATACAAGAAGTACAAGAAGAAAAGATTCTTCTTAAATTTCTTATTTTCTTTCCCTTCTTTAATTACTTTCTTTTCAATTCCTTTTTCAGGACTTATGAGGATTTAAGTTTCAGAAATTCCAGTAAATAAAGACTATAAACTTAATATTGCTAAGTGAGAGACTCAATTACTTATTTTCCAAAAAATGTTTTTATTCCTATTAGAATGACAAATATTCCAAAAGCTTTTCTCATTACATCAATCGGAAGCGTATTTGCGAATTGTGCCCCAAATTTTGCACCAATAACCATTGCAAGGCAAATAATTATGCCCGCATATAAATCGACATTTCCTCTTTTATAGTATTCAAGAAATGCAAGTATGCCAACAGGTGGAAGCAGTGCAACCAGAGAAGTCCCCTGGGCTTTCAGCTGGGAAAATCCTTCTAAAAACACTAATGCAGGGATGATTATAACCCCGCCTCCAATTCCAAATAATCCACTTAAAACACCTGCAACAATACCAATTATCAGATAAATCACTATGTCATTCATAAAGCTAGGCACTCCAGAAATATTTTAGAAATATAGTTATTTGATACAGTAAAAACCAGCCTGCATGTAAGAGTACCAGAATAATTCCACTGCCCTGAATCCTGTTTCCCTGAGCAGTTTCAGGTGCTCTTCTACAGTTATGGGGAAATATTCGGTATCGAAACGCTTCAGGTGTTCTTTTACTTCTTCCTCAGTCCTGCCATGAGTTAATTGAAACCTGCTCCAATACCGTTTTCCTATTTCGGTTCCCTCTTCTGTTAGCGGTCTGATGTTCTCGAAGGTGATGTAAACTCCACCTTCTTTCAGCAGATTGTAACACATGGCAGTAGCTCTTGCTCTGCCCTCGCGGTCAAGGTAGTGATGGCACTGTATAGCTGTGATAATATCCGGTTTTTCTTCCAGCTCCTGAGAGAAGTCCTGTGTGGGGGAAGCTTTCAGGAATTCCAGCTTTCCAGCAGAGTAAGAGGATAACTTTTCCGCTGCCTGATCAAGCATACCCTCCGAAGGATCAAGCAAAAGGAACTTTGTATCGGGAAACTCTTCAATAGCCTTACTAACCAGAGAACCAGTTCCGCATCCCGTATCCAGCCATACTTTAGGGCTGAATGGAAACGATTTAACTAAATTGATAGTTTCCTGATGAAAAGATAAGTAATAAGGAAGTACACTGCATATACGGGCATCGTAATCCTCAGGAAGATGAGGGGTAGCATTTCGAGCAGGTTTAGAAGAAGTCATAACATCAGAATCCATTAGTTCATTATCTATTTGAGAATTATTTCTCTATTCTCAGAAATAAAGATAATTAATGTTTTTCCAAAAGAATAAATTCGGTTCTTCTTTAAATGCATAACTGGACTAAAATGCCGCACATAATCCCTTTCATCTTCTCTTCTCCTGGCAGCAGGGACTCTGAAAGTGCAGGATTCGAAGCCCTTAACATTTCGATCATGGCTGCAGGATCACTTTTGCTAACGTCGATGTCGGCACCTGAGCTTTAGAACTCAGTCTTCATTAATCCCATTTAGTTGTTTCAAATAGTCTTGAAATAGATATATTTAATAATTTTAGATATTATTGTTTTACCATACTTTATATTCCGAAATTATTTTTTGGTCTTAAGTATGTCTTAAGTATAAACTTATAAAAGAGAATCTGTCAGAAGGCTTTCCAGAAGCAAAAAAGGAGTTATTTTCGTTATGCATTACAGCCTTGGAATTGATGCAGGAGGCACTTACACTGATGCAGTACTCATTAGAGATTCGGACGGCGCCATAGTAGATTCAAATAAAGCACTAACCACCTATCCCGATCCGCTTGAAGGCATCAAAAAAGTAATAGATAGTCTCAATACAGAATATTTAGAAAATGTAAGGTTGATTTCGGTTTCAACGACCCTTTCAACCAATACTATCCTTGAAGGTACGGGCTTTCCCGTAGCCCTGATTCTTATAGGAGACCACCCTCTAGAAAAAGAACTGCCAACCCGACACGTGCTTTTCGCATCCGGTGGACATAACCACAATGGAGAAGAAGTTACTCCTCTTGATCTTGTGGCTATTGAAAAATTTGCCCTGCAGGTAAAAAATAAGGTTTCAGCCTTTGCCATATCATCATACTTCAGCACAAGAAATCCTGAACACGAAATTAAAACAAGAGACAGAATTCTTGAACTTACCGGGCTTCCTGCAGTTTGCGGCCATGAGCTTTCTCAACAACTCGGAGCTTACGAGAGGGCAGTAACGGCTTTCCTCAATGCTCAGCTGATTCCTATCACAAGGCAGTTCGTGCAGTCTATAATTTCGGATACCACAAATCGTGGAATCAATGCTCGGCTCCTTATGCTCAAGTGCGACGGATCGGTAGTAGGAATAAAAGATGCCCTGAAAAAACCGATAGAAACCATTTTTTCAGGCCCTGCAGCAAGCCTTGTGGGAGCCTCTTATTTATCAGGGTTAAAGACCTGTGCGGTTGTGGATGTAGGGGGCACAAGTACGGATATTTCCTCTATCTGTATGGGCGTTCCTGACCTTAGTGAAGAAGGAGCTGTAGTAGGAGGCTGGAAAACCCGCGTTCGGGCAATACGTATGGAAACAACCGCAACAGGTGGGGACAGCCATATCTGGATAGTGAATAAGGAACTTTTCCTTGGACCCCGCCGAGTTATTCCTCTGGCAGTAGCTGCAGTGAAGTATCCGGGATTTCTGAATGATCTCAAAAGAACCTCCATGCCTCTAAGGGAAGACCTTTGTGAAAACATTCAGCCCACTAAATTTTTTGTAAGGTCAGGCTACCCGACAGGTGAACTGAGTAAAGCCGAAGCTGAAGTGCTGGAAGTAATAGGAGAAAAACCCGTTTCTGTGTTTGAAATCTCATCCCTTATAAGAAAAGACCTTCACCCCCAGACTCTTGACTCTCTTATTAAAAAACGCCTTGTGCAGGCAATCGGATTCACACCTACCGATGCTCTACATGTGCTCGGAGAATACACAGCCTGGAACGAAGAAGCTTCCCGTATCGGTGCTGAAAGGCTTGCAAGACTCGTGCGCATGACGCCTGGAGAATTCTGCATTGCAGTAAAAAAGAAGGTTGCCAGGAATATGGCACTTCACCTGCTCTCGTATATTCTGGCAGGCATTCCTGAAAACGCTATTGCAAAAATTCTTGATGGAAATTATCCTGCAAAATTCAAGCTTGGAATCCCGGTTGTCCTTCTAGGAGGACCTGTTCGGGCTCACAGAACAGAACTGGAAGAATTGATAGATGCAGAAATCCTTGTCCCTGAATATGCCGAAGTGGGAAATGCAGTAGGAGCGCTTGTAGGAAAGGGTATCAAAAGAGTTGAAATCCTTATAAGGCCGGCAAGCCTCATGTCCCCGGATAAAGATTTCCTTGTCTTTGCCCCAGGCAGTAGACTGAAGTTCGAGACTTATTCCGAAGCTCTGGAAACAGCAATGGAAACTGGAAAAAAGCTTGTTGCAGATTATATGAAAGATTGCGGCCTAAGCGGGGACCAGGTTGAAATCTCAGTTGAGAGAAAGACTATTTCTCCTGACGGCTGGAATCATCCCCCAATGGAGACAAACCTTCTGGTGATGGGAGTAGGGATAAGGGAACTGCACGTTTGAAAGCTGAAGAGAGAAAAAGAAAAAAGAAAGAAGATACGAAAAGAGTAAAGAAATATCCTGTAAGAAGGGGAAAACCATGAAACTCCTCTTGATTGCCGACATCCACGGAAACTATGAAGCCCTGCAAACCGTTCTTGAACTTCCTCACGACCGAGCTATCTGCCTTGGAGACATTGTCGATTACGGGCCTGATCCGGATAAATGCATTGACCTCCTGCGCGAGCAGGCAATTCCCACAATAAGAGGAAATCATGATAATGCAGTTGCTTTTAAGGCTGATTGCCAGTGCGGATACAAATATAAGCATCTTTCAGTTGCGACACGGGAATACACCTGGAATATCCTTGACAGAACCAGGATGGAGTATCTGCAAAAGCTTCCTCTCCTGATCAGAGAAGAAATTGATGGAAAGAGATTCTATCTGACCCATGCAAGTCCACGCTCCATGTTCGAATACATAAAACCCGAAACTCCGGATAAAGAGATTCAAAATATGATAAATGAAGCGATGGAGCCCGTGGAAGCAGAATTCCTCGTAATTGGACACTCCCATATGCCTATGAACAGAAAACTCGGAAATCTGACAATAATAAACCCAGGTTCGGTAGGACAAC
>CAZCKG010000001.1:0-52331 GCA_964498825.1 uncultured Methanosarcinales archaeon | reverse complement strand
CCAAACTTGCGGCAAGAGGAGTCGAGGCTGTAGTTCCAGGCACATCTCAATCAGTATGCTGATATGTTCATCTTTTTAAATACTGATGTAATTGCTGATCTTTCAGTCCAGGGTTATATCTAAAATCTGTCCATGCTTGGTTTTCAGAGATGCAGGACAAAAATAAAAATGACTGTCAGGATCAAAAGAGCTATCCAATCCCTTTTCTGCATTGAAATTTCATATATTGAGGTCCGGCGTTTTCCCTGATAAGCTCTGCTTTCCATTGCAAGTGCCAGTTCTCCTGCGTCCCTGATAATTCCCCTTAGCAGCGGGATTGTAAGGGCAGGAATCGAATGAAATGGATTTTTAGCAAAATTCATTCCTCTTGCAACCTGGGCGGATTTTGTCCTCTCAACTCTTTCAAAAAGAAGGGGAAGAAAAGCTATTGAAATATTCATCATTGTAGCAAGCTCAAAGGAGCTGATTCCCAGCCAGCGGAGTGGCAAAGGTCGAAGAATTCTTTCTACTCCACAGGTAATTGCAGAAGGGTCGGTAGTGGCTGTAAGGAGGGATGCAAACAGAAGGAGAAGTACGAATCGGGCAGCAAGCTGAAGTCCTTTCTCAAACCCCTCCAAACTCGGCTTCAGGATCCAGATGGAATCAATAGCTCTTCCTTCTGTAAAAAATAGCTGTGTCAAAAATATAAATAATATGAAAAGCAGCATGGGCCTGACTGTTCCGAAAAGTAATCTCATCGACAGTCTTGAGAGCAAGGCGAGAGCAAAGAAAAGTACAAAGAGAGCTACTATCTCTTCAAAGCTCTCAATCCTGAGCACCAGAATACCAAGTAGCATTACTGCTGCAATTTTCGTCCTGGGGTCAAGCTTGTGGAAGACTGAAACTCCAGGCACATAACTGAAGACCGGCTCTTGCATTTTCTCTCACCTTTTATTTTCAATATTTTCTTTCTCAGTCACTGCTTTTACTTTTAATATTTCTTCAAGAGCGTCTTCAACCGTAAATACTGCAGGGTTGACAGGCAAGCCTCTTGCTTTAAGTTCCTTCATCAAGGAGGCTATCGGAGGAAGAGGAGTGCACCCAGCCTTAAGATAATCTTCTCTGCTTCCCTGAAATGCTATTCTGCCTTCCCTGATGAGAACTATTCTCTCCAGTAATGGGAAAAACCCTTTAAGATTGTGAGTTACTGCTATAACTGCAGTTCCTCTACCCTGTACTTTTTTAAAAGTATCGAGAATCTCCTTCTTCCCACCTGGGTCAAGCCCTGTTATGGGTTCGTCCAGTATCAGATAATCTGGCCTGAGGGCAAGAGCACTTGCAAGGGCAACCCTTTGCATCTCTCCTCCGCTCAGGCTGAAGGGGTCTCGAGAAAGCATGGAGTGGTCAAGAGAAACAGCTTCAATAGCCTCAACCACTCTTTCTTTTGTCTCTTCTTTTGAGTAACCGAAATTTAAAGGTCCGAAGGCTATTTCGTCATAGACAGTCCTGCAAAAGAGCTGGTCTGAAGCCTGTTGAAAAACCATTCCTATCCTGCGTTTTACATCTCTTGAGGACGGATCAAGCCCGTCCACGCGAACAGTTCCAGTCTCAGGGTGTAGTAGTCCATTAAACATTTTCAAAAGAGTTGATTTGCCTGCACCTTTTTCTCCCAGTATTCCCACAAATTCTCCTTTCCCTATCTGCAGGTTAATGTTTCTCAAAGCGTAAGTTTCGAGAGGAGTGTTTCTGGAGTATGAGAAACTTACGTTTTCAAGAATAATTGGCATATCTCCTCCGCAAAGCTCTCAGGTGAAGACACTTTTTCCCAGGGGATTGTGATCCCGTGAGCCTTCAAATTTGCTGCCAGCTCAAGAAGGGAAGGCATGGGAAGTCTCAGGCTTCGGAGGGAAGAATCCGAAAAAATGCTCTCAGGATCCCCTTCAAGTATTATCCTTCCTTTTTCTATGGCAATGATCCTGTCTGCAGCATGAAGTTCTTCGAGGTTATGGGTTATATATACAATGGTTTTTCCTTTTTCATGCAGTTTTTTTATGCGTTCGAGCACAGCTTTACTTGAATCAGGGTCAAGCATGGAAGTTACTTCATCAAAAACGAGACATTCGGGTCTCATAGCAAGAACTCCAGCCAGAGCCACACACTGCCTCTGCCCCCCACTCAGGGTTTTTGGAGAATGATATTTATATTTTTCAAGCCCTGTTTCAGCAAGAATCGTATCCACATATTTTCTGATTTCTACCGGGGGAAAACAGAGATTTTCGGGGCCGAAAGCCAGATCTTCTTCGACTGTTCTTCCAACAAACTGAGTTTCAGGATTCTGGAATACAATACCTATAAATTTCCGTATACTTTGAAGATTTTCAGGGTCACGGGTATCCATGCCCCTTATCACTACCCTGCCTGTCTGGGGTCTCAGGATCCCGTTTAGGTGAAGGGCAAGTGTGGACTTGCCACTTCCGTTTTTACCAATTATCCCTACGAACTCTCCTTTTTTTATTGCCAAATTTATGTTCTCAAGAGCAAAAGCCCCATTAGGATAACTGTAACTAACTTTTTCGAGCCTGATCATGCTTACTCAAATTTTCATTTCTAGCTTTTAATTCTCCGAAATATCCCGGTCTCCTAAATAAAAACTGCGATTAAGGAGTTTAGAGTTCATGAGTTGAAGCAATGTATGCAGCAACTGCGGTTTTAACTATTTCTCCCGGCAAAAAAGGTATAGCTCCGAGGGTAAGAGCTGTTGCTGGTCCGACATCAGCAACCATCATAAGTTGAAAAACTCCACATGCATAAATGACCAGGACTCCTATACTCATGTTAAGCGCATTAATCAGAATTCCGGATCTGGCAGTATTCTCATTTCTTTCTGAAAGCTTTCCTATAATATAAGCAGCCAGAATGAAACCGACTATATAACCTCCTGTGGGTCCAAGAAGCACACCCAATCCCGAGCTTCCTCCTGAAAAGACTGGAAGGCCTGCAATTCCCAGAAGGGTATAAACTATCATACTCAAGCTTCCCCATTTGCTTTTCAACATACTGCCCGCAAGTAAAACAAAGAAAACCTGCAGTGTAATAGGGACGGGTGAGAATGGAATAGGAATCTGTATGTAAGCACCTGCAGCAGTCAATGATGCAAAAAGAGATGCAAAAACCATCATCCGGATTTCTGGTGTATGGGATGAGTATATATGGCTGTTTTTTATATTCACACTTTTTTCCTCTTCTTTTCTTCTTTTTTACTTTTTGTTCTCTTTTTCCTTTTTCAAGTCTTTAACTCTCTTTTAGACTCAAAAATAGGCGAACTAATGGTCCTTTAATGTAGCAAAGAATGTAATGAGAAACTGAAACTGATATGCAGCAAATTCATCAGTCTCATAGCGGTAAATATATTATTGCTAGCCTACCCCATGTGGGATAGATAACTAATGAAGATATTCTCTTATTGTTAACCAGTATACTGGCAATGGTTTACATTAGATTTAAAACTTTCTAGAAAACTAGGTTCTCATTTTTCAGGCGTACTTTTTCTTCCTTTGGAGCGATAATTAAATATATATCTTATGCCGCTATTATGGATACCTCTCCTGAAATGTAGATTCAGCAGACTGTTGCATCGCGCATTTCTCTGAGAATCTCATGGGCGCGTGGCCTAGCCCGGATATGGCGGCAGCCTCCTAAGCTGTAAATCGGGGGTTCAAATCCCTTCGCGCCCGCTAATTTCTTTCGATTTGGTTTACTTATTTTCCAGGTACGGATTCTTTTTACATTTTAAGTTTCTGAAAAATTTTTAAAGATCTCTTGAAGAATCAGATTTTTCTCTAATTATGGATATATATTTCTAAACATGGGGAAATTTCTTATTAAGAAAGAAACTAATCTCTTAGCTGGACTCATTAAAGTTTACAAAATATATCCCTGAACGATACAGTCTATCAGAAAATGTACTACCTCAGAGGAAATAGAAATTGATCAGGAAAGCTAGGGTAAATGATGTTGTTGTAATGAAGCAGATTATAAGTAATTATTCCAAGGATGAGCTCATGCTTGCCCGTTCCCTGAGTGAGATGTATGAGAACATCAGGGATTATTACGTCTGCGAGATTGATGGAGAGATTGTGGGTTGCTGTGCTTTGCATATTGTCTGGGAGGACCTTGCAGAGATACTTGCTCTTGCTGTTAAACATGACTGCTCAAGAAAAGGAGTAGGCACAAGGCTTGTCTCTGCCTGTCTTGAGGAAGCTGAGGACCTTGGCATGAAGGATGTCTTTGCTCTTACTTATGTGCCTGATTTTTTCAAAACTCTAGGCTTTAACATCGTGGACAAAAACACCCTGCCCAGGAAAATCTGGTCTGGTTGCGTGAGATGCCCCAAGTTTCCGGACTGCAATGAAATTGCTGTCGTGAAATCGATTAACTCCTGAGTTGCTACAGGACTTTTCTTTTCTATTTTTCCTTATCCTTAAAAGATAGAAAAACCAAAAAATATTTATTCAGGCAGTTATGTTTTTTAGGTTGTCCTAATTCTTTGGTTTGAATTGGAGCCTGTGCTGGCGGGAGTTGTTAATGCATACAGATCGATTTGAAGAGTATCTTGAAACTATTCTTTATCTTATCAGGAAGAACCAGGGCCCTGCAAAAACGAAACAGATCTCAGAAGAACTTAATGTCTCTCCTCCGAGTGTGACTGAAATGGTAAAAAAATTAAATTCTTCTGGACTTGTGGAGTATACCCCTTACCAGGGTGTTGAATTGACAGAAAAGGGGACTGAGCAAGCTATTAAGATCAAAAGAAAACACCAGGTGCTTGAAACTTTTCTGGTTGATGTCCTTGATTTTGGTAGAAAGGAAGCTCACAAAGAGGCTTGCGAACTTGAACATGCAGTATCTGATGCTGTACTTGAAAAGATTTATGAGTTTTTGGGATGCCCTGAATATTGCCCTGACGGCCACCCTATCAATATAGATAAAAGCAACATTAAGCGGGAGGAGGGTTTTCTTCCTCTTGATGAAATGGAAGAGGGTGCTTCTGGCCAAGTTGCCAGAGTAACTCTTCCCAGAGAAACAAAAGAACGTTTGAATTCTCTTGGTATTCTTACAGGAGAAGATATTGAGATCAAACGCAAGCAAAAGCAAGGATGTATCTCGGTTATGGCCATGGGGTCTGAAATTGCTCTCGGAAGGGATATTGCGAAGAAAATTTTTATAATTCCCAAAAATAAAAGAGTGCAAAATCAGGACTGAAATAATTAACCGGCGTGAAGCAAGATTATTGGGGAAGTGATAGGAATTTCCAGCTCGTGCTGTACTTCTGACAATGAAAGTAAAGATAAAATTCCTTATAATTTAACTATTGCTTTCATAGGCAATCCAAGTGTTGGCAAAAGCGTTTTTTTCAGTAGGCTTACAGGAGTAGGGGTCGAAGTCTCAAATTACCCTGGCACGACAGTTGCACTTAAAAGAGGAACTGTAAAGGCCCGGGGTGAAACTATTGAGATAGTTGACCTGCCTGGAATTTATTCTCTTGGGGTTACAAACGAAGATGAGAAGGTAACGAAGAAATTTCTCATAGAGGATAAACCGGATATTATAGTCAATGTTCTGGATGCCAGCAGGCTTGAGAGAAATCTCTATCTTACCTTGCAGCTTCTTGAACTTGATATTCCTATGGTTATTGCCCTAAACCAGGTAGATCTGGCTGCAGATCTTGGAATTCTCGTTGATTCTAATACTCTCTCGGAACTTCTTGGCCTGCCTGTTGTACCAACTGTTGCAACCTGGGGGATAGGGCTCGATGAAGTCATGCTCGTAGCTCTCGAAGAGCAGGGAAAAGTTCAGAAACATCATAGAGTAGGGTACAGTAACTGGATCCGACAGGCTCTGTCTACACTTGACTATTCCTTCCCTCACATTTCCCCAAGCGTAAAGATTGCAGCACTTCTTAATGATGCCGAATTTGTGGAACTCTGCTGTATGCCTCCTGAAGCCAATTCTCTTCTGGCTTCTGCAAGGCGGTTGAGGCAGAACCTTGAGATGGAACATGGGATTTCGGTGCCGGATACGGTTGCAAGAGATCTGTATGGAGAAGCTGGATATATAGTTGACAGTGTGGTTTCAAGATTCGAACCCAAAAAAAGCATAAAAACGAAGATAGATTCAATACTTACTTCTCCCAATTTCGGGATTCTTGTACTTATATCTGCTCTGCTTCTTACTTTTCTTCTTGTCTTCAGGGTAGGAGGTTTCCTTGAGACCTGGATTGTAAATGAGGTTTTTGAACCTTATGTGATTCTTCCTGTGGATAGTATGCTTTCTAGCGCGTCGCCTATCCTGAGAAACCTTATTCTATACACTCTGAGGGGTGTAGAAGCCGGATTTGCAATTGCAATTCCTTATATCGCAGTCTTTTACGCTATTCTTTCTATATTCGAAGATTCCGGATATCTAACAAGAGCAGCATTTCTTCTGGACAATTTCACTCATAAACTAGGGCTGCACGGGAGAGCTGTGATTCCACTTGTCCTGGGTTTTGGCTGTAATGTCCCTGCGGTCATGGCGGTTCATTCTCTTGGTACGCGGCGGGAAAAGAGAATAGCTGCCGTCCTGATCTCTCTAATTCCCTGTTCTGCAAGAACAGTTATTATTCTGGGGCTTGTTGGAACCTTTGTAGGCTTCTGGCCTGCGGTTTCAATATATGTTATGGAAGTCATCATCATCATTGCCCTTGGCTGGGTTCTAGGGAAAACCCTGCCGGGACAGAGAAGCGGTTTCATAATGGAAATGACTCCTCTCCGAAAGCCGGAACTGAAATCTACTCTCAGAAAAACCTGGATGAAAAGTCGGGAGTTTCTCTTTATCGCTTTTCCGTTGCTACTCCTTGGGAGCGCGTTTCTTGGAGTTGCTGATGCTCTCGGTCTTCTTTCACTTTTCCAGAACTTTGTAGAACCTATATCTGTAGGTCTGCTGGGTCTTCCTGCATTTGCTGCGACAGCTCTTGTATTCGGGATCCTCAGAAAGGAAATGGCTCTTCAGATCCTGGCCGTACTTGCAGGTACAGCTAATTTTGCAGCTGTAATGACGCCCGTTCAGATGTACCAGTTTGCTGTCATCACGACGATTTATATCCCCTGTGTCGCAACTATTGCGGTACTTAAACACGAGCTTGGCTTGAAAGATACGGTTTCGATAGTCCTTTTCACTTCAGTTCTGGCTCTCGGAGTAGGCATTCTTATTCGGATTTTCGGCCCCTCTTTTCTGTAATCTTTTTTGTATCTTAAAATTTTTTAATTTATTGAGAAGTGTTTCTAGTATTGGAAAATAGCTTTTTTCTTATTGACGTTTCATTTTTCATTATAGGAGATAAGATCATATATGCCTGGCACAATATTTATATATTAACAATCTTGTTTACATCTTTCTGAATTGTTTTTCTGATGCCGCAAATTATTAATACTTGGCATATCGTGTTTATCTCCGATGACCCGAATTACCAATCACGTACACAAAAACGTGTTGAGTGTTATCATGGATATTTTCGAAATGGATCATTTCCGCGAGCCTGAGATTGAAGAGGTTCAATTTTTCCTTGAAAACGCTGGAACTCATGGTTCCATTGTTAATGAAACTGCCGTGGAAATGGATTGTACGTCCTCCAAAATCCAATCTCGGGAGACTGTATTAGTCGGTTTCGATGAGTCCCTCTCATCCATTAAGTAACACTTCCCCTGACAAGTTGACTCCCTTGCTGAAATCCAACTCTGTAACTGATTCTATTTTCAAGTTATATTGGGTTTCATTCCCTTATTTTGAATTACAAAGTTTTTATTCTTATATCTATGAAGTTTTATTCTTACATCTCTTCTGTAATGACTGTCACTACACCCTAGATAGAATGAATCTAATCCTTCTAATCTATTAAATATTTAAATTTTACATAAAAATATATAAAAAAGTATTTGTAGCAGAATTTTTCTTTTCTTCCTAATATTCTCTTTTTCCTCAGCTGTCCTTTAATTTTTGGGAGCAGCTAAAGTCATTTTAGAGTAGATATTTTCTTTTCAACTATCTCAATTTTATAAGTATGGTTTTTTGAAGTTTAGCTTGCCCTATTTAATGTTTTTTCGAGCCTTTGCATTCCTTTTTCAATTTTTCTGACTCTTTAGCAACTCTTGCTTTAAAAAATTTCACAACATAGGCTTCTTTTCTGTCCTGAAGCTGTAAAAATAGCTTCCTCAGGAAGGTTTATAAAGTGCTTCTTATTATAATTTAATTAAAAGTTATCTAACCCAGAAAAAATACTATCGATTAACATATATATATAAAGTAAGATTACATTTACTTTGTACATATTATTTAAATTTGTCTTAATAAGCCAATTTAATTATAATTGTTCTGATGTGTCTTACTGCTAGCGAAGCCATAAGAACTCCAGAAAACCGGGACCCAATTTGTAGAGGTATTTTATGAGAACTGGACAGAGAGACGTGCACAATACGCCACTTAAAAGGCGGCTGTCAATAAGCTACGAGGAGCTCGAGACTCTCAAGAAATCGATTAAAGTTTCGGTTCTCAATGAACTGCGGGCCGAAATGGAAAACGTTTCTGATGATGAATCCTTAAAGGACACCATTCTTTCTGAAATCAAGGCCGAGCTGCCGGGAATTCCTGATCCTGCTTCACTCAAAGCTTCAATTCTTAATGAATTAAAAGTGGAACTGAATACTTCCAGAGAAAATGAGTCTGGAGGGGCTGATAGGCGGCTTAAGGAACTTGCCGGGGTTCAGGATGGGCTCGTCCGGGAATTACTTGATCAAAAAACTCTTATTAAAAAACTGGAAACGGAGCTTACAAATCTCACTAAAAAACTGGAGGATATTAAAAGTCCTCTTCCTGCCTCTTCTCCTTCCATTCATTTCACTCTTCCTGAAGACCCTCTGGATCTTCCTCCTCTTTCCAGAAAGCCGAATTATAATTCTGAACTCAGAAACGAAAATTCTTCGGGACATAGACTGACTGAATTCAGGGAAACTCCTGCTCCCCTTCCAGGCACCAATGCAAAAGTTCAATTGAGAATTAAAGAAATTGAGCCTAAAGAGCTTGATAAAGAAGAAAAAGTTGAAACCAAATGTGAGTATATTATTGCCGAGAGTGGAGATCACAGACGGTTCAAAGGCAATATGAGGCAGCAGTCGTCGATGAAAGCTGAACCTGTAAAGCAACCGCCTTTAAGACAATCTGCTCCTTTGAGACCGCCATCTTTCAAGCAGACTCCTCCTTTGAGAAAGTCTGCTCCTGTAGAGGCAGATTCTACAAGAGTCCCACCTGCAGATGATTATAAGTGTGAGTATATAATCGCTGAAAAGACTCATAAAAAAAATATAATTGAAGAGTCCGTGGTTGTGCGGGATACTGATGATGCGGAAATAATCACCTGCAGCCGGAAAAATCTCAAAGCGTAAGAGGTTTAAAAAACAGAAAAACCCTCAAAAACGCGAAATTACAGAGGCATTCTGTGTACATAAAAGAGATTGAGTTCGTTAATTTCAAGTCCTTCGGAAAAAAAGTGAAGATCCCCTTTTATAATGACTTTACCACTATTTCCGGCCCTAATGGGAGTGGAAAGTCAAACATCATAGACGGGATTCTCTTTGCGCTCGGGCTTACAGGCTCCAGGACTCTTCGGGCTGAGAAACTTACAGACCTGATTTACAATGGTGATGAGGCAAAAAAGCCCGATTTTGCCCAGGTTACTATTCGTTTCGACAACTCAGATCGCAAGTTACCTCTTGAGTTTGATGAAGTCGAGGTTTCAAGAAAGATCAGGCGGACAAAAAGCGGGTACTACAGCTATTTTTACTTTAACGGAAAATCCGTAAATCTCGGAGAAATACATTCCCAGCTCGCAAAAGCCGGAGTGACGCCTGAAGGCTACAATGTGGTAATGCAGGGAGACGTTACTCAAATAATCTCCATGACTCCCATGGAAAGGCGAAAGATTATTGACGAAATCGCAGGGGTTGCAGAATTTGACGAGCGCAAGCAAAAGACCCTTGGAGAACTCGAGATCGTCAGACAGCAAATCGAGCGCGTGGATATAATCCTTGAAGAGGTAAGGCTCCAGCTTGAAAAACTTTCAGGAGAACGTGACCAGGCTCTGAAATATCAGGCACTTAAAGCAGAAAAAACCAAATTTGAAGGCTATGTCCTGCTTTCTAAACTCAAAGACGCAAGGGCAGAACTGCAGAATGTTGATAAGGAGCTCGTTGGAAAAGAGGAGCATCTTGAGAAAGTTCAGGTTCTTCTGGACGAAAGGATGCAGGAGCTTCAGGTCCTTGAAGACACGCTGGAAAAGCTTTCCCTTGAAATCCGGAAAAAAGGAGAGGATGAACAGCTCCAGGTCAAGAGAGAAATCGAAGAGACCAAGGGAGAGATCTCTCGCTGTGTGGATAGTATCGAGCTTTCGGAATCCGAACTTGAAGAGGCTGATTCTCGGCGCAGGAAAGCCTTTTTAGAAATTGATTCAACAAAGGGCAAGATAAGGGACCTTGAGGAAAAAATAGATGCAGAGAACCTGAGAAAGGACAGCCTATCTTCAGAGCTTTCCGAGCGCAAAACAGAACGAATGTTGCTCCAGAGCAGGATTGCAGATGTAGATGCTAAATTTGCAGCGACAAGAGATGAGCTCATGGCTGCCAAAAAGAGACTTGAGGATATCAAGAACGAGAAAAACGAGCTCATCCGAACAGAAGATAGGCTTCTCGATACTCTCAGGAGAAAGTCTTCCGAACTCAGGGACATAGAAAACCAGATAAAGGATGCACAGGCAGCAGTTGCTAGCTCTGATAGCGATACCCTTTCCGTCCAGTATGAGATTGAAAAACTATCCCAAAACATGGAATCTCTTATTCGGGACCGGGATGATATTGAAAGCAGTCACTTCAGGATCAAGGAAGATGTCAAAAAACTTGAAAGCAAACTCCTTAAGCTCCAGCAGGAGTATGCAATCACTGAAGCCAGAGTCAGGGCCTCTGAGCATGGAGGGAGCTATTCCAAAGCCGTGGATATGGTGATCGGGGCTGCGCGGCAGGAAGACCTCTTCGGAATTCACGGGACTATTGCCCAGCTTGGAAAAGTGGATCAACAATATGCAACAGCTCTGGAAATTGCTGCAGGAAATAGGATGCAGGCGGTTGTCGTAGACACCGACGCCGATGCTGCCGAAGCTATCGAATATCTGAAACGTAGAAAAGGTGGGAGAGCAACATTTCTTCCCCTCAACAAAATGAGGGATTCAAGGCGGCTTGACAATCTAAGTTATGAGAATGGAGTAATAGGATATGCAATTGATCTTATAGAATTTGATCCTGACTTCGAGCCTGCTTTCTGGTATGTCTTTCAGGATACTCTTGTAATGGAAAACCTTGCAAGTGCCCGCCGTCTTATGGGAAAGGTAAGGATGGTAACTCTTGAAGGTGAGCTCCTGGAAAAAAGCGGAGCAATGGTAGGAGGGTCCGTCTCTTCAAAATCCGGAATTTCTTTTACGGCTTCGGAAAAGGATAAACTCATCGAGCTCGCTGACGAAATAAAGTCTTTAGATGCAAGCCGGAACGCAGCTATAGCTAAACAGGACAGCATTGAAAGCCATGTTTTCGAACTGAATCGGAAGATTCGAGATTGTGAAGCCACAATTTCACGAAAGGATCATCAGCTTGAGGAAATTGCTGGCAGGGAAGCTAAACTTGCAGAACTTCTTGAAGCCAAGCAGGCAGACTTCAAAGCTATTGAAGAATCAAGGACCGAACTCAGAGCTGAAATGGACAGAGTTATTGCGGAAAAAGCTGAAAAAGAAAAAGCTGTAGCTGAACTTGAAGCCCAGATTTCAGAACTGGAAGCAAAACTTGCCGATTCTCCGCTGCCTGAGATTAATAAAAAGGTAGAATTTATTGATGAAGAAATAAGAAGACTCGACGGTAGGATTAGGGATACTGAAGCCAGCCTGAATGCTTTGCAACTTGAAAAAGAGTATGCAGAACAGAAAATTGGCGAGGCAAAGGAACTCATCAGGGATCTGGATGAAAAGAAAGCCTCAAGGCTGGAAAAAGTTGACTCTCTTAAGGCAAAAATCAGGGAACTTGAGGAAAATCTGGAGCAAAAGAAAAGCCGGGAACTTGAACTCTCCGATGAGCTTCTAGGGCTCCAGAAAGAAAGAGAGAGCGTTCAGGCTGAACACGGAGCTGTCAAGCGCAGGGTCAGCATTGCGGCAACTACGCTTGAAAAAGCAAAACAACAGGTCCTTATGCTTACAGCGACAAAAAATGCGCTTCTTGAACAGGAAAAACAGTTCCAGGAAGAAGTCCGGAAAAGGGGCATTGAGGAGACTGATGAGGTTCCGAATTACGAAACAGTCTATATGAGAATTCAGGCAATCGATGAAGCCCTAAGAAAGCTCGAGCCCGTTAATATGAGAGCAATTGACGAGTACAACGAGGTTGAACTCAGGTTTTCGGACCTGCAGGGAAAGCGTGATACTCTATTTACCGAAAGGGAACAACTCCTTGAACGTATAGGCCAGTATGAGCAGTTAAAGAGAGATGCTTTTATGGAAGCTTATACAAATATAAATTCCAACTTTAAGGATATTTTCCATGAACTTTCTGACGGCATGGGGGAGCTTTTGCTTGACAACCCTGAAGATCCCTTTGCAGGAGGAATGACTCTTCGGGCCCAACCCAAAGAAAAGACTCTCCAGAGAATCGAGGCTATGTCAGGAGGGGAAAAAAGTCTTACAGCTCTAGCTTTCATTTTTGCTATCCAGCAGTACCGTCCCGCTCCTTTCTATGCCTTTGATGAGATTGACATGTTTCTGGACGGCTGGAATGTTGAAAGGGTTTCAAGAAGGGTAAAATTCTCAGGGTCAAAAGTTCAGTTTATAGTTGTTTCCTTAAGAAAACCCATGATTCAGGCTGCAAGCAGGACAATAGGGGTTACAATGCAGGAAAATAACATAACTAGCATCACCGGGGTGAAGCTTAATGGCTGAACTTATGGATAACTCGGGAATGGCTCTGGAAGTTCCCAGGCTTTCAGTTCATAATGTTCAGGAATCAGAGGAAAATAACTCTCTTTTTTCAGATCCTGAGACCTTCGGACTCCCAAAAACTCTTTCATGCCTTGGAATTGACTGGAATCAGCTTGATATTTCTGAGTTTGATACCTATGAACCCCTTGGTATACTGGTTGAGCTTTCCCAGAGTGGAAAAATCAATCCCTGGGATATCGATATTGTACAGCTCACTGACAGTTTCCTGGGGAGAATAGAAGAACTCCAGAAAATGGATCTCAGGATCTCTTCCAGAACACTCCTTTATTCTGCTATTCTCCTTCGCATGAAATCATCGGTAATCCTTGAGGTAGAAGAGGAAGAAACCGATTCTTATGATTCCGATTTTCTCGATGAACTCAATCTTCCTGAACCTGATGAGTTTCCTATCCCTAAGCTTCCGGTACGCCGTGTCTCTACAAGGCCTGTCACTCTCAATGAGTTAATTCTTGAGCTTAAAAAAGCCGAAAAAATTCTTTCCAGAAAAAATGAAAAAAAGGTTCGTCAGGTTGCAGAAGAGCATCATCTCTTTGAGAGCCCTCAGCTCACTACAGGTGATGTTCTTGGTATTGCGCATGATGAAGCTATCGGCTCCCGGCTGATACTTATGTGGGAAAGGCTTTCTGAACTGTTTATGACAGATAATGTAGTTGTTTTTTCCAGCTTCCTGGAGACAAGCGAAGACAGGATTATGGACTATCTCTCCCTGCTCTTTCTGGCTTCAAACAGGAAGGTCTGGCTCTTCCAGAATGAACTTTTCGGAGAGCTGCATATATATCCGGGAGAGGACTCCGGATTCTCCACCGATAATAATCCTCCTGTCTTTCATGAGGTGAAGTGGGAGTCAGAAAGTGAAGTTTCAGAACTTCATATTATGAGTTCTCCAGAACCATGTTTTGCTTGTGAAACCTCTCTGGATGAGAGGCCGGACGAAGAGTATGAAGAGACAATACTTGAGACAATATCTTTTAATTGAAGCCCGCAGTCCAAATTTACTTTATTTAATTCACCTGATTAACAATAGTCTTATTAAATAGTAATTTTTGTTCTTTTTTTGGATGTGAAAACAATGAGTGAGCTTGAAGTCATCGAAGCGGCTCTTTTTGCTGCTGGCAGGGCAGTAAGTCTCGAGAAGCTTGCAAAAATAACTGGAAAACCTAAAAAAACCGTCCTTTCGGCAGTACAGGAACTGATGGAAGCTTACTCTTCACGAAAGTCAGGCCTGGAGATTCTTGACCTTGGAGAGCGTTATGTCATGCAGGTCAAGCCCGAATATTCCGAACTCATGAGAGAGGTAGCCCCAAAAGAGCTCTCTGCTCCAAAACTCCGTACTCTTTCCATGATTGCCTATCACCAGCCCCTCCTGCAGTCAGACCTTATTGATATGAGGGGCAGTGGAGCTTATGATCATATAAAGGAACTTATAGAGCGGGGTTTTGTAGAGTCCGTACCATGTGGAAGAAGTAGACAGCTCTCCACAACTTCTCTCTTTGCGGATTATTTCGGGCTTCAGAAAAACGATCCTAAGGCTATAAAAGAGAAAATCCTCGAACTTCTGAGATCTCAGGGAGGGCAAAGTGAAATCAACCTGTGGATTGGAAAGAAGACAATTGCTGTAACACCCATGTACGAATCTCTTATGGGTATGTGCGGGATTAAGGATTACTTTGTAGCTAACGCCTATTCACCTTCAAAGGAAGAGATCTCCCTTTTACTTGAGGCGGACGTGCTGGTGGTTTCGGCAGGATATTCGGATACCGTAAGGCAATATTGTGATGGGGAAATCCTTGAGGTTCATTCAACAACTTTTGAAGACCTGATAGAGGCGGTCTCTTTACTCGCCGAAGAACTTCCTCATGATATTAACCCTAAAATAATTGAAGACACTACCCAGAAGATTCGAGAGACCAGAGAAAAGTATGTTTCTTCCTCTGTTCTGATTAAGACCAGGGTAAAACCTGCAACTGAGATGGTTTCAAAAATCGTACAAGATCTTTCCCTTGGGATTTCGGCAGATGGTGTTCTTGTTGCTCCGGATTATGGAAATTTAAAGAGCGGGATTAAAATCGGAAACGGGGCTGAAATTCTGATCCCCACTCACCGCAGTATAGAAGGGGATCTTCTGGATAGAGTCTGTAAAAAATACGAGTCGCTTCTTGAAGGTCTGAAAAAATTTGAAGAATGAGGCATCTGAAATCCCAAACGGCTGCCTTTTCCTCCTTAATTTTTTTTGAACCACTGGCGCCTTAAATTTAAGTTTTTCTGTCCCGTTTATATTCGCTATATAAAGCATTTATATAGTATGCGGAGTATTTAACTATACCTTTATATACCGGTTAGAGGATATTACTTTTGCTTTATATACTGAGGGTTGACTAATGAGCGAATCTAGCATCAAGATCGAAAACGTGGTCGCATCCACCAAGCTCGCTGAAGAGTTCGACTTAACTGTCATCGAATCCGAGTTCGAAGGAGCTGAATACAACAAGCAGAAGTTCCCCGGACTCGTTTATAGGGTTTCGGACCCTAAAGCTGCATTCCTTGTCTTTACTTCCGGAAAGGTTGTCTGTACAGGTGCAAAAAATGTTAACGACGTACATACAGTTATAGGCAACATGGCAAAAAAATTAAACAGTATAGGAATCAAGACCTTAGAAGATCCTGTAATTACTGTCCAGAATATTGTTGCTTCAGCAGACCTTCATACTATCCTGAACCTCAATGCAATTGCAATCGGACTTGGACTTGAAAATATCGAATACGAGCCCGAACAGTTTCCGGGCCTTGTATACAGGATAGATGAACCAAAAGTAGTGGTTCTTATTTTCAGTTCCGGAAAACTGGTAGTAACAGGCGGCAAATCTCCCGAAGATTGCGAGAGAGGTGTCGAAGTCGTCCGCCAGCAGCTTGACAATATGGGGCTATTATAAGACCTCGTCGTGTACATTTGTACATTAATATATGCCCTTTAAGATTCTATTCTTACGGAACAGAAGACTAAAATAATATTGTTATAAAACGGATTCTGCGATACGCGTAGAGGTTCCGATAAAGGATATGTGTGAAACGTGAACAACGCAGAAGTTTGCATTCTTATTCCCACTCTGAACGAAGCTTCAACAATAGGGCAGCTTATCAAAGATTTCAGGGAAGAAGGCTTTTTTAATATTCTTGTGATTGATGGTAACAGCAGGGATGACACAGGAAAAATTGCGGAAGCCGAAGGCGCAAAAGTTGTTATGCAGACAGGAAGGGGTAAAGGACAGGCCATGATCCAGGCCTTCGGACTCATAGAAAGCTCTTATGTAATAATGGTTGATGGGGATGGAACATATCTTGCCAGAGATGCTCCTTCTCTTCTCGAACCTATTCTGGAAGGCAGAGCCGATCATGTTATAGGTAATCGACTTCAGAACTATTCTAAAGGAGCTTTTACAAAGCTTAACCTTGTGGGTAATCGTTTAATAAACATGCTTTTTGACATTGCTTATGGAGTACATTTGAAAGATATTCTCTCGGGTTACAGGGCTTTTACTCTGCAGAGCATAAAAGAGTTAGAACTAAACAAGACAGGTTTCGAAATCGAGACTGAGATCTCTGTGGAATGTATCCTGAAAGAACAGAGAGTTGAAGAAGTTCCTATTACATATCTCCCAAGGAGTGAAAAAGGCGCAACCAAGCTAAACCCGGTAAAAGACGGATTAAGAATCGGATCTACCATTTACATGCTTGCAAAGGTTCATAATCCAATGTTCTATTTCGGAATAATAGGTTCCATTTTTGTCCTGTCAGGTCTGATTACCGGAACTTATGTTGTCATTGAGTGGTTTAGGGAAATTACACATATTCCACTTTCTATTCTTACAACTCTGTTAATCATCTTCGGTTTGCAGATGTTTATCTTTGGGATGCTCAGCGACCTTATAGTAACTCTGCATAAGCAAACAGTCAGATTAATTCAGGAAAAAAAATAATTCGGAAAAACAAAGAAAAGTATACATTATAAAGTTTTCCTTAAGCTGGAAATCTCTACTTATTTCTGGGCTAATATTTTTCAAGTTTTCAGTTCCAATTCTACACTTTTCCGTTTTTTATTTGATTTTTATTAGGGTTTGACTATTTTCCTCTTTGTTTATTTTTGTTCTATATTTTTGGTATAACTCAACTTTACTTGTTTTTAACTCCGTGCAATTTTTCATTTCTTTATAAAAAATTTATTTTAATCTGGGCTCTTATAATTTTCGATACTCTTTGACATTGAAGTAAAGTAAATTTGAGTTGGGTTAAAGTTAGTTTTTTAATAAGTATTATATATAATTAAAAGCCTTTATGTTCTAACTCATAATCCCTTTACTTACATATGACTCTTACATTCGAATTTTACAGCCAAATGAAAAATTGAGGTACTAAAGATGACAATTGTGGAAGATGCTCAAAAAGGAATAATCACCGAAGAAATGAAGATTGTTGCAAAGGATGAAGGACTCGACCCTGAATTTGTCCGCCGTGGTGTTGCAGCCGGCAGAATCGTTATCCCAACCTCTCCTTACAGGCAGGTAAAGCTCTGTGGTATTGGGGAAGGACTCAGGACCAAGGTCAACGCATCCATCGGTGTATCCTCAGATATCGTTGATTCAGATATGGAGGTCAAAAAGGCAATTGCAGCCGAAAAAGCAGGTGCAGACACTCTTATGGAACTCGGAACCGGTGGAGATTTCCTTGCAATCAGGAAAAAAGTCATTGACAGTATCTCCCTCTCTGTAGGTTCAGTGCCTCTTTACCAGGCTTTTATTGAAGCTGCAAGGAAGTACGGTTCAATTGTGCACATGACTGAAGAAGAGCTCTTCAAGGCAACCGAAGACCAGGCAAAGCTCGGAACCAACTTCATGGCAATTCACACAGGAATCAACAACATAACCATGGACAGACTCAAAGCCCACGGCAGGTATGGCGGTCTCTGTTCCCGTGGTGGTGCCTTCATGACTTCCTGGATGCTCCACAACGAAAAAGAAAACCCGCTCTATGCCAACTTTGATTACCTTGTTGAAATTCTCAAGGAACACGAAGTTGTACTTTCTACAGGAAACGGAATGCGTGCAGGTGCAGTTCACGACGCAACTGACCGTGCCCAGATCCAGGAACTCATCATCAATGCCGAACTGGCCGACAAAGCACACAAGCAGGGCTTACAGGTTATTGTCGAAGGTCCAGGTCACGTTCCACTCGACCAGATCGCAACCAACGTGAAACTCATGAAGGAAATGAGCGGCCACAAACCCTTCTACATGCTCGGCCCACTTGTAACTGACATTGCACCCGGCTATGACCACATCGTAACCGCAATCGGAGCATCCGTATCTGCATCATACGGCTGTGACTTCCTCTGCTACGTGACTCCTGCAGAACACCTTGCCCTTCCAAACCTCGAAGATGTGATCACTGGTGTCAAGACCTCCAGGATTGCAGCTCACGTAGGTGACATGGTAAAGTACCCTGACAGAGCAAGAGAACAGGACCTCGCGATGGGCAGGGCAAGAAGAGAACTTGACTGGGAAAAGATGTACTCCCTTGCAATTGACCCACAGCATGCAAGAGAAGTCAGGGCCAGCAGGGCACCTGAAGACACCGATGCCTGTACAATGTGCGGTAACTACTGCGCTCTGAAGATCGTCAACCAGAACTACAACCTTGCAAAATAAGCAGGTATAAACTAGCAGAGTAAGGTCTTCGGACTTTACTTGTTTCCCCTTTTTTTGGTTATTTTATTTTGTTATTACTTTTTCACTCAGGAATTGTTTATTTTCACTTTCTTTTACTCAAATACTTTCTATTTTATCTTTTTCTTCATTCCATTTCATTCAAGGCACTTTTCGTATTTTCCTGCGGTTTCACTTGTCCATTTTCGACAGTTTAAAATCGATAGATTTTTACATCATTGTTTTAAAAATATCGAAAGTCATTTTCTATAATTTCTTAAAGCGTTGGGAAGTTTCATACTATATCTAGATGGATAATTGAAATTCTTGGAAGGGTAGAGGTTTTATGAGACGAAAATCAGTTAAAGGGTTAATTACTCTCGGAATAGTAAAAGGGCTCATTACTATCGGAATATTACTGTTCTTTGCTGTTTTTTCCGAATGCAATGCTTCTGCAGAAGTAGCGAATCCTTCTGAATTTATATGTGAAGGATGCACGTTTGAAGAACTTAATCCCGATAACGTTACGACGGAATGGAAAGATTCATATCTCTTCAGCAGTAGGGAAGATGCCTTAGAAGAACTGGAGGAATTAAAAAATAGATCCGAAGAAATGAACAAAACTTTCCGTCCGAAATTTGAAAACTTGTCTGGACCTGTTTTACTGGATTTCCTGGAAAATGAAAAGGAGTTTTCAAAATCTATTACAGTTCTGTATATTTATGCCTATACTCAGCTCAGTAAAAATGTGAATGATCAATTCTTTGCGTCTCTTCTTACAGATTCTCAGGATCTTTTTACCGCATATTCGAAAGCTAATTCATTTACGACCATAAAGCTGACCTCTCTCAGTAAAGAGGAATGGGATAGACTCTTTTCTGAAGAACCCAGGCTTGAGGCATATAGACCTTATCTTGAAGCCAGGTATATGAGATTTGCAGAACACAGGGCAATAAATGAATCCCAGGCTGCATATCTTGCTGATCTCGAAAATCAGCGCATGAAGCTGGAGACTGAGGCGTTATCAGAAATTACTAATAACGTCACAATGGCAGGAAATATAACGCTTGAGAATGGAGAGGAATATTCGGTCAATTCCCAGTCCTATTTCATTCTACTTTCAAAAGATCCGAATAGGGAAAACAGAAAAAAATGTTATGAGAAAAGGTTTTACCACCTGAAAAACGAGTCCGACTCCATGGCATCTCTCTATTCCAGAAAAGCCCAGATTGATGATCTTGTTGCCACGCAGCTAAATTACACGGACTTCTATGATTGCACATTGTATGGTCTCTATCTTAACCGTACTCAGATTGATGAGATGAATATGGTTTTCAAAGAAAGAAAAGATGTGTTTGAAGACTATAACGATTTCAGGAGAAACAAACTTGGAGTTGAAAAGCTCAGGCCATACGACCTGATGCTGCAGTCAACAGATCAACCTGGCGAAAACTTTACTTATGTAGAATCTTTGCAGGAGATCCAGAAATCCTATTCCAGAATGGACCCCATTTTCAATGAAATCTTTTTAAAGACAGTAACCGGTAATTTCATAGATGTATATCCTGACCCCGAGCATGGAAAACAACCAGGTGGTTATTGTTATGAACTTTGTGCATTAAAGGCTCCGGCTCTGATCTTTATCAACTATAATGGTCTTGTCAAGGATCAAAAAACCCTTACTCACGAAATTGGGCACGGAAATCATTTCTACCTAATGGGCAACTCTGTGGATTACCTCTACTGCACAGGTCAGATCTATGAGGCTGAGGTTCCTTCCACTTTCAATGAAGAACTCTTTGTTGATCACGTGGTCGAAAATTCTGATAGGGACACCGCAATTATGGTACTCTCTGACCAAATAGCAGATTATCAGAATTACTTTACCAGGCAGCCTATGATTACGGAATTTGAATATAAAGCTCACCAGCTATGTGCCGAAAATGGAACAGTCAGTGGAGATAATCTCAATGCTATCTGGACAAACTTATCTAAAGAATACAGAAGTGACTCGGTTGAATATTACATTGAAGATTCCGCTAAAGATTCAGCGGAATGGGTATATATTAATCATATTTACTTAACTAACAACTACTACACCTTTAATTATGCAGTTTCAAAGGCAATAACCCTTGCTCTCTTCAAACAGTATAAGGAGGACCCGGAAACCTTCAATAAAAACTATATTGCCTATCTCTCGGCAGGTTCAACAATGCCGCCTGAAGAAAAGCTCAAGAAATACTTCGGGATCGAAATAAACAGGCAGCTGTTTGAAGACGCCATGGATGTCGTGGAATTAAGGATTCAGGAATTGAATGAACTGGACAGAGAAAAAAACAAATCGAAGCTTAACTCTACTGCAGAAGTCCTGAATATTTACCCTGCTGGTTTCTGGGACGGCGCACATAAAGAACAATGAACTGAGTATTTAAAGTAAATATCTGTAAGGGTATGGGGTTTAAATGACCTCACTCCTTTATCCCTTTTTAACTCTCCCTTTTTAACTTTCAGTCAGGTCAATACTCTGTGCTCTTCTATCAAATAAGAATTTCTACCATAAACGACACAACTATTTGCAACTGCTACAGGAGACAAACAAAATGTATTACCATATAATCGACTCCCTAATCTGCCCTATTCTTCTGGCAGGAGATGAAGAAGGGCTAAAAAACGTCCTTTTCTTAAAGGGTGAGAAAAAAATAGATATTCCTTCTGATTGGGTAGAAAACAAAGAATTTTTCATAGAAACTGCCAGGCAACTTGAAGCTTATTTTTCCGGGAAGCTCAAATCTTTTAAAATTAAGATATCTCCTGAAGGAACAGAATTCCAGAAATCTGTCTGGAAAGCTTTGTGCGAAATACCTTACGGAGAGACCCGAACTTACAAAGATATAGCTCTATCTATCGGGAACCCTAAAGCATACAGGGCTGTTGGACTTGCAAATAATCGGAACCCAATTGCGATAATCGTTCCCTGCCACAGGGTCATAGGGTCAAATGGGAAACTTACAGGTTATGCTTGTGGGCTGGATGTAAAAGAATTTTTATTAAAACTTGAAGAAAATAATGTATAAGAGGAATGGAGGCAAACTCTACATTCCTCTGAGTATTGTCAATTTTTCTCAATTTATAAATCATTTTCGAAAGCAGTAATGCAACTGTAATTCGAATATTGCCATAAGAGTAACCATTATTTCAGCAGTCCCTTTCATCATAAGCCTTCATCTTATTACAGATTTAAGTCGATTTAATATATCTAAAAAATGTGAATTCTCAGGAGAACTCATTATGGAACTCAAAAATAAGATTGAGAGCATTATCAGAGCTGCCTCTTCAAATCTCGATATTTATACTAGATATCGTGAACCTCTTGTTGGTTTTGCTTCGGCTGACGATCCTATCTTCAATGAAATGAAAATAATTATCGGTCCGCATCAGATGCACCCTAAGGAGATCTTTCCCGAGGCAAAAACTATAGTGTCTTTCTTCCTGCCTTTTGAAAAAGAACTCGTCAAACTGAACTGGAAATCCCCTGATCCGGTGAAGGAATGGATTCAGGCTAAGGGTGAGACAGACCGTTTGATTGAAAATATCAATGAAAAACTCAAAGCTGAGCTGGCAAAAAATGGAATCTCGACATTTGTGCCTGAAATTATTTTTGATTATAATAATAAGGGCTTTGATGTTTCCTGGTCCCACAAAAGTGCGGCTTATGCTGCCGGACTTGGTACTTTTGGAGTGCACCACATGTTAATTACTAAGGCAGGGTGTGCAGGCCGTTTTGGAACCCTCCTTATATCTGCCGAAATCCCGCCTACTCCACGCCTGAATGAGGAGTTCTGCCGTTACAAAAAAGGAGAGAAATGCCTTGTATGTGTGGATAGGTGTCCTGGCGATGCTCTTAATTCAAGAGGACTTGATAAGGAAAAGTGCTTCAAACTACTTCAGAAGAATGCAAAAGCTTTTCCTGAACTTGGTAATCAATATGCGTGTGGGAAATGTGCGACAGGACCATGCGCTCTCAGGTCTAGATAAATTATATCTCCAGCCTCTTCTCTAGAAAAGAGTTACCTCTATGTTTAAGATTAACAGGACTTAACATTAAGGATCTCCATGAAACTGACTTATAGGTGGAAAATAGAGTTAAAATGGAGTAACATGTCTATCATTTCTCTTACCACAGATTTTGGAGATCTTTATCCTGCAGCTATGAAAGCCGTCATCCTGGGGATTAATCAGGATGCTCAGATTATTGATGTAACCCATTCTATCAGGCGGGCATCAATTCGTGAAGGGGCTTTTGCTCTTTACTCTTTGGCTCCCTATTTTCCGGCAAAGGCCGTGCATATTGGCGTTGTCGATCCGGGAGTGGGGACTTCCCGTCGAGCTCTTGCCATAAAAGCTGGAAAACCTGAGCAGGAACAATTTTTTGTTGGCCCTGACAACGGGCTTCTAATCCCTGCTGCCCGTCTGCTGGGAGAAATGGAAGTATATGAGATCACAAACAAAGATCTGATGCTCAAATCGAAGGTATCTGCAACATTTCACGGTAGGGATATTTTTGCCCCTGCAGGAGCTCATCTTTCTAAAGGTATCTCAATCAAAGAAGCAGGGCCTCAAATCTCAGATTTTGTAGATCTCGACTTTGGAAGTTTCGGAATTGACGGGCCTTTTCTTGTAGGGGAAGTTGTTTTTGCGGATAGCTTCGGAAATGTTATTACCAATATTCCGGAAGATGTAATTTTTAAGTTTTCCACTTTAGGCTCGCAGGTTGAAGTTAATGGCAGAACCGTTTCCTTTGTTCAGACTTACGGTTTTGCCGGAAAGGAAGAACCTCTTATTCTTATAGGCAGCCACGGTTTTCTTGAAATTGCAGTGAATAAAGGAAATGCTGCGCTCCAGTTCGGCCTGAAAAGCGGAGATAAGGTTACAATAAAAATTATGTGAACAGCTGTTTCAACAGGTTTGAAAATCTAAATTCATCCATCATATCTTCTCTTTAAATTCTGGTTTCTTTTTTATTAGAGTCTAACTTTTAACTGTTCTTTCCCAGAAGTCTGTCCGGGATTCGTTTAGCGGAATTTTTATATAATCATTTGAGTACAAGCAGTCTGTTAAGAATGAAACTGACTAACTTGAAAACTTACAAACTGGAAGTTTTCTTTATTTTTACTCTCATAATTTTGAGTTTCTTTACCCTTTCCGGAAATGAGGGTGCAGGTAGTTCTGCTACAAGTCAGAGTACTTTCTGGCTTCCCTCTGCAGTAATGCAATCAGTAGCTGCATTATATGGCGTATTTATTGCCATTTTTATATTGTCCTTGCAGAATAATAAAGACAGTATAAATTCGATAGCCAACCGGATAAAACCAACTCTTAAGATTGTATCATATACGGCAGCCGGTACTATCTATTTTAATGGCCTGATATTAATTGTCTTTAGTCTTGGGTCTTTTTCCGGGACTAAAATGAAATTTTTGCTATCATTTTCTCTTGTTTCAATGGTCTTATCCCTTATAGCCATCGTTTATTCTTCTATGGTTCTGTTAAGCGACGTTTCAGGTTTAAAAACGTCCTCGGAAAAGTATTCCTATATTTCAAATCTTCTTGAAGAACAGGGGGAAAATCAATCAAATCCTACTAAACAAAATAGCAGAGATATAGATTTCTGCATTAATGCGCTTGATGACGAAAATCCTGAAGTTCGAAAAATTGCAACCGAAGCTCTGGGACAATTTGGAGGTCGGAAAGTTGAAGATGCACTTCTCAGCCTTCTTGAGGATAATAGTCCCGGAGTAAAAATAACTGCAGTCAGAATCCTTGGAAGGATAGGAACTGAAAACTCCGTAGAACATCTAATTAGACGATTGGCTGCAGATAAAGATCCCATATTTAAAACATGTGTTATAGAAGCTTTTGGAAATCTAAATGATATGCGGGCAATTGAACCTTTAATCAAAAGCCTGGATGACAAAAATTCTGAAGTAAAGATAGCTGCAGCCCGTTCTCTGGGAATTCTGGGTGATGAAAGGGCTGAAGGGGCTCTCATTCCAAAATTGAACAAAGGCCCTTTGGCATTTCAGAAGCAGGTAATATTGTCTCTTGGAAAAATAGGAGCTAAAAAATCAGTTAATGCTCTTATTCGCAAACTTGAAGATAAAGATCCTGAAATTCGAAAATGCGCTGCTGAATCTCTTGGAAAACTGGAAGATATGCAGGCAACAGATCCGTTACTCGAATGTCTCAAAGATAAAAGTCCCGAAGTAAGAAACGCTGCGGCATACTCTCTTGGAATCCTCAAAACTGAAAAAGCAGTTGACGCTTTGTTAGGGATGCTAAATGAACAGGATCCGGAACTCCGAATTACTGCGGTTTATGCTCTTGGCAGCATAGGCAGTCGAAAATCCGTTGACGCTCTTCTTGAAATTCTGGGTGATGATAATCCATGGATAAGGCGGTATGCTGCCGAAGCCCTCGGTAAAATCGGAGATCAAAAGGCAATGGCTCCTATGATCAAAAATTTAAGTGATCCTGACTCCGAAGTCAGGTGGGCTACAGCCGAAGCTTTAAGGATGCTGGATCAGCAAAAAACAGGTTGAAAAGAACATAAAAAGAGTATTTTGAGTTAGAATTCTTTTTTTCAGGTCTAAAATAAGTCTTTGAGTTCTTTATCCCAGATTTTGGCTTCTTTGTCTAGAAGCCACCTTGGTTTTTTTTCAAAGTGAATTTTAAGAATTGACTCCCTACTAAGAGCCTATCCGAAAAATATTGTTTGAGACAGTCAAATCAGATTCTTTTTTATTTCTTCAAATTCTTCTTTTGTGATTTCACCTTTAGCATATCTTTCTTTTGCCAAATCCAAAGCAGACTTTCCTTCATAGCCGCTTGTCTTGTTCCGATTAATGAGATATTTGCATACCAAGTATGATATCACAATAATCGGAAGAATCTGTAATATGATAACTGAAAGGATAAGCAAAAATTCAGCTGTGCCGATCATCAATGACCTCATGATTTTGTTGTCTTCGTTAAGAACCTATCAGAAAAATATTCAGAATCTTAAAGACACTTGATATTAAGACCTAACATAACTCTCACAACATGTTTTATTGACTTTTCGGATAGGTTCTAAATCTGCTAGAGCAAGCGATAAGTGATTTTACCTTATTTCTCATAAATCAGTCCTTCGAACGGAGCGAGAAGAACCCAGTGCTCCCAAATCGCAATTCTGGTGACACAACTCGGGATTCTAAACCATAAATAAGTCTGCTTGAACGAGCAAAGCGAGTGAAACAGACCCCGTGCTCCCGAAGCGGAATTCGGGTGTTACATCCATTCATAATTCATCAAAACTTCAGGATTAAGGCTTTGCATCAAACTGTTCTCCGTATATCCGAAAAAGAGGCAGCCTTTGCAATCTTTGACGATTTCTTTTCTGCGCTCTTCAGAGTTCCTCCAGACACTCTCAAAACCATCCCATATGACGTTTCCAAGGGGTTCGTTCTGTACACGGCATGTTTCCAGAGTGCCGTCATGGATAACATTCATAATAATTCCACTCGCCCTGCATCTATAGTCCATCTCTTCATCTCTGACCATTCCAAGATAGGTTTTGGAATTGATAATCGGATAACCTTCTTCTTTAAGTTCGATTATGCGGTCAACTGTGCTACGTAACTTTTCCTTATCATGGATTCCTATCTCATTCCAGACTTCCTCACTGATCCCCGGGAATCTGTGGACAGGTTCAAAAGAGATTTTTACTTCCAATTTTTTTGCAAGCAAAATGAGGGTCTCAACATCATCAAGATTTTTCCCCGTTAGTACGCAGTTCATGAGGATAGGATTCTTTTTTTTCTGGAGTTTTCTGACTTCAATAGCTTTATTTAAGCCTTTTAACAGGGTTTCAAAATCCATATTTCGAATTTCTTTATAACTTCTTACTCCATCTACGGAAACCGAAAGGTAATCTACATCTTGAAGCTCTTCAGCTCTTTCATAGAGTAGTTTCCCATTCGTAACCATTGAAGTTATCATTCCGAGTTTTTTGGCATGGGCCATAATTTGAGGCAGGTCTTTCCGGAGGAGGGGTTCCACAGTCCAGGCATTGTATACCCCAATCCCAAATTCTTTTGCATCATCCAACAACTTGAATATCTCTTCTTTTGTTGGCTCTTCTCCTCCTTTTTTCCAGTAATCGCAAAAACCGCACTTCATATTGCAGTGGGTGTTTACGCCATGGGAGAGGACAAAAGGACGTTTTTGGACTCTGATCTGCCAGAGAGCCTTTGATGTAAGAATCGGATCAAAACGGGACATAAGAATCGCTTATCTGTTTTAGCAAAAAACCTTTACATTATAAATAAATTCATCTTATTTATGAGTTTTTTACTATATCTTTTTTACATTCTAAAGTATATGAAGTACATTATTATAAATATATTTAATGACTGGTTTTTAAAAAGTAATGGTTGACTCTTTAGATCTGTAGAGTACAAAATTTATAATTTATACAAACGAAAAGTAGTCGCAAAGCCATTAGCTTTATCGAATGCTTAAAAATTGAATTAAAAAAAGAATGCTCGCCATATGAGACGAGCTTTAATTAGTTACGTATATGTATTTATCCGAAGAGGGCGCCGAGACCGGCCATTCCATCTTCTTCAGAGGTGTCTTCTTCTTCCTCTTCTTCTGCGGCAGGAGCTTCTGCTGCTGCGGGTGCGGCTGCTGCGGGTGCGGCTGCTGCTGCTGGAGCTGCAAATGCTGCCTTTGCGATTGCTTCTTCGATGTCTACGCCTTCAAGGGCTGCGACAAGGGCCTTTGCCCTGGCTTCGTTAACTTCGATACCAGCTGCCTGAAGAACGGCAGTGATTGCTTCTTCGGTAATTGGTTTACCAGCGTTGTGCAATAAGAGAGCTGCATATATGTATTCCATTGTTAATCACCTAAATTTCAATTAGCGTAAATTTATTTATCCGAAAAGGGCACCAAGACCGGCCATTCCATCTTCTTCGCCGTGGTCCTCTTCTTCCTCTTCTGCTTCTTCTTCCTTTACTTCTTCTTTCTTCTCAGTAGTTGTGGCTGCTGCGGCTGCTGCTGCGCTTGCTGCAGCCCCCAGAATTTTTCTCAAACCGTCATCTACGGCGTTTGCATCTTTATCTGCGGCTTTGGATGCAACGGATGTCATCTGGATATGAGCTTTTGCCAGCAGGGCATCCATGACTCCTGAATCAAACACAACAGCATTGACACCAAGGTTCTTTGATTCTGCAAAGGCTTTTGCCAGCAAAGTGCCGATTGTTGCGCTTGTCGGGTATGCGGTGTTGACAGAGAGATTGAATGCATTCTGAGTTGCCCTGATAATGTCAGAGAAGTATTGGCTTTCATCGATTGCAAGGAGTTCCGGCTCGTAAATAGTCCCTTCATCATAGGCGGCTCTTAAGTCCAGTCCTACAATAAGAGGGTATATTTCCAGCTTTGTAAGCATGGTCGCGAGCTTCTGCGGGACTGCCTCACCTGCCTTACAGACAACCTTCGTTTCCTTTACCGCGACTTTCCCTGCTTCTATTGAGGCGGGAATCCCTGCGCTCTGGAGGTCTCCGAGAATCGGGCCAGGCGGGAAACTTGTTGGCCCCTTCTGAACTATAATGTCCACCGGAGCTATTGCGCCTCCTCTAATCGGAGACGGAGTTTTTGTCTGTTCAAGCAGCTTGTAAAGCTTGAAGGGATTTTCATTGGTGAATACCAGAGCGGTCTGCTTGTCAAGGTATTTATTCATCTCGGGGATGCTTTCTCCGAGTTGATTTAAAGCCCGCTCTGTGAGGGTGTTTCTGGAGACTTTAAGCACAGCAACGTCTTTAAGGTCACGGCGAATCTTCTGGATCTTGGTTGCAAGAATACCTTCGATTCCTACCATCCCGAAAACCTTGTGAGACTGAATGAGTTCCTTTATGTTCTCGATCTCATCCTTTTTCCACTGTGGAACATGCTCGGTGTGATGCATTTCTGCTGCCATTCACATCACCCTCTGTGATTTCCCCATGGTTGTCGTAACGTAGACTGCTCTGAGGTTGTGTTTGCCCTTATCTAGGACACGCTCCAGTCTGGCCACAATAGCTTCGATGTTCTCGGCAAGATCATCGGGATTCATATTCCTTCTACCGACAGCCACGTGGAAGGTAAGCCTGTCTTTTGACCTGAGCTTGACCGCGTTTTGCTTGCTCTGGATCAATTCCCCTACATCCTTGTTAGGTAAGAGTGGAATAGGCATTTTCCCTCTAGGTCCAAGAACAATACCAAGGTTCTTACCGATTATCGGCATGAACTGGGTTTCTGCGATAAAAAGGTCACATTCGTTTGCAAGAGTCCTGGCTTTATTCTTGTCAGCAGCCAGTTCTTCGAGCTCAACATCAGAAATAACATACGCAGCACCGGCCGCCTTTGCTTTCAGGCCGACATCACCTTTTGCAAAAACACCGATCTTCAGTTCTTTTCCGAGCCCGTGTGGAAGAATTACTTCTTCATCGACTCTGTTCTTTGGTTGATTCATGTCAAGATTCTTTAAGTTAATCGCCAGGTCAACGCTTTCAGAGAAATTGCGCTTTGGCGATTCTTCAAGTACTTTCTTGACAGCTTCCAGTATAGTATTTTCTGCCATCTTGTTCCTCCCCGTAGTGTTTGAACTGACCGTCCAAGCAGCCTCTTCGGCTTACTACGGTTAGTTTTAGGGCTTCCCGTCAATCCGGACTCTGTTATTCTAACAGCAAGCCGCTAATAACTCTTTTTTTTTCTTCAGTTAAATGGTATTCAAGGCACTTGAGCTATTAGTGGTATCTAATTTAAAACTATTGGTGTGAATAAAAACTCCGGATTTAAAGGGTAAGGTGTTAAGGCTTACCATTCCTCGCCTGCAAGCAAATCATCAAATTTGCCTTCATCGAGTGCTTTCTGGCAGTCCCTTGCTTTCACTCCCTCTACGGTTACGCCCATAGGGACACAGGTGCCCATTACCTCTTTCATTGTTGCTTTAAGATCGTAGGAAAGTACATCCTCCTTCTTCATGCGGGCGATTTTCACGACCTGCGGGATAGTGAGGTTTCCAACAACTTCGCCTCCTGCATTTCCTGACCCTTTCTGAATCCCTAACTCTTTCATTATCAGGGATGCGGTCGGAGGAGTACCTACTTCGATCTCGACATTTTTCTTGTCGTCAACTATGACTTTCACAGGGACCTGCATTCCATTATAGTCCCTTGTTTTTTCATTGATCTTCTCGACCACTTCTTTTATGTTGACCCCGAGCGGACCAAGTGCCGGACCTAATGGTGGTCCGGGATTCGCTTTTCCTCCGGGGACAAGTGCTTCAACAATACTTGTCATCTGAGTCTCACCGGTTTTAATACATATAAAGTTTGCAGATCTCTTTCAATCTGCTCTGAGTACTGGTGATTTAATTAAGCTGGAGTTTCTCTGGATTTTTTCCCATCCGATATGGCTTTACTCATCTTCTTTTTTGAGCACCCTTACGGTATCGCCACGAATCGTAATCGGAATTGGAACCACAGCATCGAACAGTTCCACAGTAATTTCCTCATGCCCTTCGTCAACCCTTTTAACCCGGGCTTTCTCCCCTTTGAAGGGTCCTGAAGTGACCTCAATAATAGCTCCTTCCTTTATACCTGTCACTATTGGCTTCGGCTTAAGGAAGTGCTCAATTTCAGCAACTGAGGAGCTGCCTTTTACAATTGCTCTTGCATGGGGAATAGTCTGAATTGCCAGTTCTACGATTCCGGATTTAGGGGCTTCGACAAGAACATATCCTTTTAGCTCTTCAGGAGCTAGAATTGCTCTGATGTCCAGTCTCTCCTTTTTTGCAATCCTGGCAAGTGCTGTTGCAACCGATTTTTCCTGGTTTGCCGTTGTTTTGATTACAAATATCTGGGAATCCTCACTCATTTGGCCACCCACTGGGGCAACATCGTCAGCAGTACATATATAATAAATCCTATTGCTCCCACAGCCAGAATGCCGACACCTGCAACTTTGGCAATGGTCAAGAATTCTTCCCTGGACGGTTTTTTTGTAAGTTTCAGGATTCTCAGGTGTTCCCGGATAGCCTGACCAACGCTTTTTTTAGTTACATTCAGTTCAAACGCGGATTCTACCAATCAAATCACATCCAGGTTTTCTTTACTTATTTCTTTTCTTTTGAGTCTTTCGCTCACAGCTCTTCCTTGTGCTTCCTTCTCTCGATTTTTATATGAAAATCTTCAGACTTGTATTACAGGAAGGTTTGTATTTACAGGAAGGACCGGGCGGATTATATTATTAATTCCTATTATATGAAGATATCACTGCCACGGATTAGTATACACCAGAAGATTTAGATGTCGAATTATATTTTTCTCTATAATCCATTATTGTGTCAGTTGATCTTTCATTTTTGATGCCGAAGCGTATCGGCACCATACTGTATTTACCATAAAAATAGTTTTCGATTGGATTTATATTCTTACTCCTTGTTTTTACTTTAAAAGGAGGAAAACAGTATTTTTTCCAACCGAATTTTAATCCCTTGTTCTGAGTTGATCATTCTACGAAATCAATTCCATATTTAAAGGTGATATTTTTGTCATTTCCATGGCCATAAATCTGGGCAGACGTTACTCCTGTAACCACGATCATGGTACGTACTGTCTGTTCCAGATCAGGATCAATTTGTGCGCCCCAGATCAAACGGGCGTTGCTGTCTATGCGGCTGTAAACTTCCTGAACCACAGCCTCAGCTTCCGAAATTGTCATGTCAGGTCCTCCAACCACATTAACAAGAGCAGAAGTAGCACCTGAAATATCTACATCCAGAAGCGGACTTCTTAAGGCCTTCTGTACAGACTCAACAGCTTTGTTATCGCCGTCTGCCTCTCCAAGCCCTATCATTGCGACGCCTCCGTTTTGCATAACAGTTCTAATATCTGCAAAGTCGAGGTTCACAAGTCCTGGTTTTGTAATGAGTTCAGTTATGCCTTTTACAGCTCTCATAAGAACTTCGTCAGAGACTTTGAAGGCAGCCTGGAGCGGAAGTCTTGGAACGACTTCGATCAACTTGTCATTAGGAACCACTATGACAGTATCTGCAACATCTCTCAGACGCTCAAGTCCAGCTTCGGCATTTGTCCTTCGAACGTGACCTTCCACACTGAATGGAAGGGTGACAACTGCAATTGTAAGGGCTCCTGCGTCCCTAGCTGCCTCAGCTACTATAGGTGCTGATCCTGTCCCTGTTCCTCCGCCAAGGCCTGCAGTTATGAAGACCATATCTGCGCCTTCGACAATCTTGTTAATATCATCTATACTCTCGATTGCAGCGTCTTCTCCTATCTGGGGGAGGCTACCGGCTCCAAGTCCTCGAGTTTTCTTTCTCCCGATTAGAATCTTTTTGCCGGAACGTATATGAAGAAGGTGCTGGGCATCGGTGTTTATTGCAACAAGGTCAGCTCCCTCGATTCCTTCGCCCATCATGCGCTGGATGCTGTTTGAGCCGCCGCCACCGCAGCCTACCACCTTGATGGTTGTTTTGAGGCTTCTTAGGATTTCTTCGAGTTCGGCATCCACTTCTAAATCTGCATTAGAATAATCTGAGTTTGAATAATTTTTTTGCCCGCCGCGTCCTTCCAGGGCAGATCGAGCAAGTGCTTCTTCCACAATGGATCTCATACTACTGTTTTCCTCCATTCCATGGGGTAATATTTAACAGATTGTATTAAAAGAATATTAAGGGGGAACATATACATTTTAACCATCACATATACAGTTTCCAATTTAATAGTTTTCCTTTTACAGTTTTTTAATTTATACTATATTGTTTAATTATTTTATTAATGTTCTCCTTCTTTTCTTTTTAGCCTCAGTTTTTTCCATTTTTACTGTCTCTGTGATCAGCTCTTTTCTTGTTTGTTATCTTCCTTAATTTCTTCATGTAATATATTTATTTTTTTATATTGATTTTCTTGAAGCAGATTCCTGTATTTTTACCTTTCCATTTCTCCAGATTTATTTTTTTAAGTTCTCCTCTCAAATACCTCTTTTCGTATTCTCTTCAGTTATATCTGGGAATCTGGTGCGGCTATGCTTTACCTCTCGATTCGCCTAAAATAATACCTGTTGCAACCAGATGAGCAACTCTCAGAGGCTCAGGAATATTGCTTCTTATTGAAGTAAGCCGTATAATCTTCTCTATACTTTCCAGGCCTATACCTGCTTTCTGAATAAATATGGGGTTTTTCTCTTTCACACCAGCTATTTTTTCTATTTTTCCAGCCCTCTCTATTATTTTCCAGCGCTCATCTCCATCAGGTAAATATTTGAGCGCGGATTTGATTTTCTTGAAATCTGGATAAGATCTCATGATCACAATTACGGGGATCAAGGTTTCTTTGTAGAGCTTCTCGATGTCAACAACATTAAAGCCTCCATAAGTAATTCCGTCGAGCATAATCACTCTAATCTGGCCATAATGTCTGCTTTCTCTTATCATGTTGCAAATCACATCTGTAGCGTCAAGTCCATCCCTTGTTATATCCGACCTGAGAACTCCATCTATCCAGTCCCCTCCCCTAAAAACAATACCCACTACCATTACTTTTTCATTGAGGAGGGCAGAGTCATCTATACCCAGAATTCGGATCTCGTGTTTAATATGAAAATCTGAACTCACAGGTACTTTTTATGTGTGAATTACAAAAATAGTTTGCTGGTTTTTCATGAAGCTTTTCATGAAATTTTTCCAGCACAAGTAAAACAGATATTTGATTCTTTTTCAAGAAAAATAGGCCCTGAAGGGCCCCAAATTTCTGGTTTATATAAATTTTTACACGAACATTGTTGTTTCAGGAAGACTGGCAGGCATCATTTTCTGAGTATCCGCAGCCATAGACACTTTATTTACTGCTTCAAGGAAATCATCCATTTCAACCGTTTCCTTATCTTTTCTTACTGCGAACATGCCTGCTTCCGTGGCAACTGCCTTGAGATCTGCCCCACTCATTCCCTCTGTCATTTTTGCAAGCCTATTAAAATCAATTTCTTCTGCCAGAGTCATTTTCTCACAGTGAATCTCGATAATTCTTTCTCTGGCTTCTATGCCTGGCATCGGAACATGGACAAGTCTATCAAAACGGCCTGGTCTGAGAATTGCAGGGTCAAGAACATCAGGACGGTTTGTTGCAGCAATTATCCGGATGTTTTTCCTTTTGTCAAAACCATCCATTTCTGCAAGAAGTTGCATGAGCGTCCTCTGAACCTCACGGTCTGCGCCTGTAGTTTCGTTTAAGCGCCTTGCAGCAATTGAGTCCAGCTCATCAATGAAGATAATACTCGGGGCTTTTTTTCTGGCCATCTCGAATATTTCTCTTACAAGTTTGGAGCCGTCTCCAATATATTTCTGTACAAGTTCGGAACCGACAACCCTTATAAAGGTTGCATTGGTCCTGTGGGCTACAGCTTTTGCGAGTAAAGTTTTGCCAGTTCCTGGAAGCCCATAGAGAAGAACCCCTTTAGGAGGCTCAATACCTATTCGAGCAAAACGCTCAGGTTCAATGAGAGGAAGTTCGACTGCTTCCTGAAGTTCCTGGATTTGCTCTTCAAGACCGCCTATCTGGTCATAGTCCACTTCTACACTTTCGAGGACTTCCATTGCAGCAACAAAGGGCTCTTCCGTGGAAGGAATGACCTCGGCAATGGCAAGAGTATGCTGATTTAATGCGACCTTTGCTCCTGGTAGCAGTTTCTTCTCATCGATATACTGTGAGACGTTTACCAGAAACTGAGGTCCATTGCTGCTCCGGACAATTATTCTGTCATTTTTTATGACATCGATGACCGTACCAATGATAAGCGGAGCGGTCTTCATTCGGTCGAGCTCAGACTGCAGCTTTCGTATTTCTCTTTCATATTTGATCTTTTGATTTTCCAAATAGCGTTTTTCGGATTCTATCTGGATACATTGCTCTTCCAGAAAACTGTTGCGGCTTTCAAGTTGCCTCATTCTGTCCTGGACGCTTTCAGTTAGTTCCCCCAGCTCTCCAGGCACGATCCCATCATACACAGGTCCGGTCTTAACAAGGTGACTGCGCATGCTTTCATCCTTACTTTTGGTACTTTCCGTCATGGAGCTCCGAATAATATTTAAGTTCATACCGTATATAGCGTTTTCGAAGTGATCAAAATGCAGTGCGAAATATGTGGTGCAGAGATCCGCGGAAAACCTATATGCATTACAATCGACAACAGTGAACTCCAGGTCTGCCAGAAATGTGCCCCTTACGGTAAACCCGTTGATAAGCGAACTCCCGTCTCAAGAAAGGTCTCTCCGGTAGTTCGTACGGTACCAAGAACTGAAAAGAAACCAAAAAAAGATTTTTTCGATATTTTGAAAGAAGAACTCCTGGATAACTATCCTCAGATTATCCGGGATGCCAGAGCAGTAAAAGGCTGGTCTCAGGAAGACCTTGCTGAAAATATCAAGGAAAAAGCAACTTTGATCAAAAAGATAGAGCGCAGTGAAATCATACCAGAAGATTCCGTTCGAAAAAAACTGGAACACGCCCTTAATATCAAACTTACGGAACGTGTGGATTCTTCGGGGCAGGAAGTCTCTCACTTAAAGAAAGACACTACTCTGGGGGATATAGTAAAAATCAAGCGGAAATAAATTTGACTGCAGGCTTTACTGCAGACTTTATTTGACAGCAATATTTAATTCCCAACAGTTTTTCGTTCGGGAATTAAGGGTTCAGATCCGAAGAGTGCCATTCCTTTCCTTTTCCCTCTTCGTTTCTTTACCCTTTAATTTTTGCTCACATTTGCTTACGCTTTCTTTTAGTTTTCCTTTTGTTCCTCACAGGATACAGATATGGCTGAAAATATTTTCATTTTAAATCTCTATTTCGATGTCATATACTTTCTCAGGATTTTCCTTATGGATGATCCAGAAAGGTTCTTCTCCATATATTTCCATTAGCTTCATGGTTCTTTTGGGAATTGTTTTCGGGCCAAGAACTGCCCCAGGTCTGTCCGGGTCGTCAATATAGTCAGTTTCCATCATAAAACGTGTTCCTTCTCCAAGAGCCTGCTCAATTGCTCCTTTGACTGAGATTACCCCAGGAAATATCCCCAATTCTTCACAGGTTCTTACCAGAGGAGGCGAGTAATGTTTGACTACCCTGTACATTTTGATTCCCGTTCTTCTCGCCCTTTCTGCAATATCCTTAAGTTCAGGTTCTCCAACGCTTTCCGTATGAAGCTGAACAGCACAGTCCTGTTGTTTTCCCAGAGAAAAAGCATACTCCATAATCTCGTTCGAAGCTGTCCAAACTTCTGCATCTACGGGGTAATGTGGGCGTCCGGACTTAATACCTACAGCAAGTCCTTTTTCTACATATTCTGAAGCAATCTCAAGACCTCTTTTCATAATTTCCGTAGCTTCTGAAAGTTCCATATATTCTGTAAGCTTTGAGATTTCTGCCGGATGGACTCCAAGGACAGGAAAAGCTCCAACTCCTATCTCTCTGATCTTTGACGTAATTTCCACAGTTTCTTCAAAAACTTTGAGATAGTCTTCAGGTTTTTTTACCATTACTCCCAGGGACCAGCTGGGTTTGCTGACCAGAACTATGTGGGTTCCCCCGGCATTTTTAAATTCCTTCACTGCTTCAAGTCCCCTGGATCTGGGGTCTATATGCATATGGTTGTCCGTGATCGGAACTTTTGTAAACATTCTTACTCCTCAAAGACTCATTGAAGTTTTTTGATTCGTTGCAGTTCTTTATTTGATTAAAGTTAATATTTGGTTTATAGGAGATTTTAGGGTAGAATACTTCCTGATGGAATACTTTCTGATGGAATACTTCCAGATCAAAAGATATTGATCTGACCTTTAAATGCAGGTAGGAATTTAGATCCGAAATTTTACTTCCTGCGAAGTACTTTTTAGCTTATATTTAATTACCCAAAACTTGAAATATATAGTATTACGTTGAGTACGCGGGAATACACAATTATTTTTATCATATTTTTCGAAAAGTTCCCTTTTTAGCTTTTCAGTCGCTACGGTTCTTTTAACGTGAACCTTAAGATCTGGTGATATTATGACTAAAACCGCAGCAGTAATCAAAGGAGACGGGGTAGGCCCCGAACTTGTAGATGCAATGCTTAAAGTTGCAGAATCCGCCGGCACAGATATTGAATTCGTTATGTGTGAAGCAGGAGCAGGATGGTGGGAGCAGCATGGAGGAAACTCCCTCGTTCCAGATGAGACATGGGAGATCCTTGATAATTCAGACGCCTGTTTTAAAGGCCCTACAACCACTCCGGGAGGAATTGGTTCTCCAAGAAGTGTGGCTGTATCTATCAGGAGAAAATACGACCTTTATGCAAATGTCAGGCCAATAAAAACTTTCCCCAACTCTAATGCTCCTCTTGGAGACGTGGAAATGGTCTGTGTGCGTGAAGGTACTGAAGGGCTTTATATTGGAGAAGAAATCCAGCTTACTGATGATGTTTCTATTGCAATCAGAAAGATTACACGCAGTGCATCAAGCAAAATTGCCATGTATGCCTTCGAGGAAGCTAAAAGAAGAGGTTATGATGCAGTTGTGCCAATTCATAAAAGTAATATCTTAAAGCTTACCTGTGGCTCATTCTTAGAGGAAGTAGAAAAAGCTGGAAAGAATTATCCAGATATCGAGATCTGGCCTTATCATATAGATAACATTGCTCAGCAGCTGATCAAAAACCCCCAGATCTTCAACAAGAAGATTCTCCTTTCCACAAATCTCTTTATGGATGTAATAAGTGAAGAGTGTTCAGCCCTTGTGGGCAGCATAGGACTTATCTATTCTGCCAACATCGGGGATTCTTTTGCAATGTTTGAACCTGCTCATGGTTCAGCTCCCAAATACGCAGGCCAGGATAAAGTAAATCCTGTGGCAACCGTACTTGCAGGAGCATGGATGCTAGATTACCTTGGAGAAAAAGATAAGTCAGAAGCTATATTCAAAGCCACTGAGCGCGTAATTTCCGAAGGCAAGTGTGTAACTTATGACCTTGGCGGCAACGCAAAGCTCAGTCAGATGACTGACGAGATTGCAAAGTACACTGCAGAAATTCTCAACTAAAAACAACTGAAGGAACTCTCTATTCCTTCACTTTTTCTTCCTCAGGCTCAACTATTTTTCCCCTATTCTTCAGTTTTCCTCTGCCTGCATGTGCCGGATTGCAAATTGGCTGATACAAAAAGTGTTTTTCTACATAGGCAAGGAGCTCTTCGTCTGAGATACAGGAAACCCTTTCTTCGTTGTCATAAAGTTTCTGAATTTCTTTCTGGATCCTCAGAAGCCTTCGATCATCCTTTTCGATTATAGTCTCAACATCAAGAAGGTCATTTAAGGTCTCCTGAACTTTATAGCGAATAACCTCCAGACCTGAAGAATCCCCTATCATCAGGAGTCTCTTTCCGCCTACCAGTTCTGGTGTATATGGCTCGTAATTGAAAGGATTCTTGAGGACACCTGCCGCATGAATTCCTGATTCATGAGCGAAAATATTTTTGCCAACTACAGCTTTATTTCTCGGGACCCTAAGTCCAAGCTCTTTTTCCATGAATCTTGCAAAACGGGTAACTGGTTCAAGGTTGTACCTCTCAAAACCTTCAACTCTATCTGCCAGGAAAAGCAAAATTTTTTCCATCTCACTGTTTCCTGCACGTTCTCCTATGCCCAGGAAAGTTACACTTGTCCAGTTGGCACCATGCCAGAAACCTGCAATGGAACTAGCTGACCCAAACCCGTAATCGTCGTGAATATGAGTTTCAATGTTTTTGACATTTATTTCTTTTTTAAGATGCTCAACTATTTTCGGGATTCCATAAGGTTCTTCAATATTCATGAAGGGCATCCCATATCCTACTGTATCGCAAACTCTTATTATGCAGTCCGGATCGATTTCCATAATTTTTTCAACAAGCGGGAAAACAAAGCTGTAATTATCTGCTCTTGTCATATCTTCCAGGTGTGCCCTTGTGCGAAGCCCGTGGTCAACTGCATACTGCAGGGCATCAAGATATTTTTCTTCGGCTTCTTCCCTGCCTGAGAGTCTCATCTTGGAATAAATATGTGTATCTGAGACAGACATCAGAATTCCAGTTTCTTTAATCCCATCTACATCCAGTACTTTGTCGATATCAGCTCTTGAAGCTCTTGCCCACCCAGTAATCTCAGGAAATTCGTACCCTATGTCAAACATAAGGTCTACAGCATCTCTGTCCCTTTTATTGAAAACAAATGCCTCGAGCTTTTCGATTCCTATCTCGTGCAGGTACTCATAGATCTGAAGCTTGTGTTCTCTACTCAGGACTATCCCCGGCATCTGAGAGCCGTCGCGAATAGTGCTGTCACTTATGAATACCTCATTTCCATAAGGCAGCTTTAGTTTGGGCAGGTCTTCATACGATTCATAAATCTTCATCGCTTTTCCTCCTTCCTTTGGTGGCAGGGCCCTTCATCGAGCGAGTGGGCTTCACTGCTGGCGATTTCTTTTAAAAAATATTTTCAGGTGTACTGGTTAGAAAAATAAGTTTATTTAACCGAAGAACTTCAGCTTCTTGTTTAAAAAACACTGTTATTTGAGTTGAGGGATATCATTAATTTTAGAAATATTCCTCACTTTTTCTGTGCTATCTAAATTTAGATGCCAATGATTCTTATTCGCCAACGATCATTATTCAGATGCCAGTGATCATATGATATGTTGTTCTGGTTAAAATCTCTTTCTTTTAAAATCTTTAATGTATTTTTTTCTCTTTTTATTTTTATTGAATTTTATCTAGTTTTCGTGAGTCATTGAGCAAGTAAGAAAAAGCAAGCACATTTCCTATATTTGAGATAAATAGAGAGATCCTTATGCTTACTTTTTTCAATAACTCATGTCCATTACCTGAATTTTAATTTACTAGAACTTACATGGTTGAGCTGAATAATTAACGGCGTTAAACCTTCACTATCTAAAGCGCAGATTTGTTAATGATGTTTATTGATCTTGATTTTGAACCACAAGTGCGTATGAATTCTATTCGCTATAATAATCAATGGGTGCTACTCCTTTTAAGCAAAGAATGCTACACTCTTATCTTTCTCTCAAAAGACTTTGTAATTCTTCTACAATATCTCTTCTAAAGATCCATTTTCCCTGTAAATATAAAATTTTCTTACGAATATTTTTTACTTATTTTTACTGTTTCATGAAAGTTTACTTTCCTACAATGCCCTTCTTATTGATAATAAGGTATATCTATAACAAATTATATTTATATTCGAGTTGATCTAAAAACCTCTAAGGGTTGATCTAAAAACTTCTAATCTATTAAGGTCTTTATATCTGCTTTACAAAATTGGTATTTATGGGAGAGTTCTTGTGATCTACTTCCTGTAAATCTTATTTAGTAAAAATGAAAACTATCGGCGTATATTTAATTTTCATTTCATGTATTTACTTTACTTAATCCCGAGGTAGAACATGTCCGAAATAGTAAGTGTTAGCGGTGGTCCAACAAAACCTGAAATCATTGCTGTGTCTCTTTCCAAACTCGGGTTGAGAGACGGGGATCGGTTTGCAGACGTAGGCTGTGGAACGGGATCAGTGTCCATTGAGGCAGCTAAGATCGCCCGAAACCTGACTATTTATGCAATAGATGCCCGCGATGAAGCTCTGAGAGTCACTGAAACGAATTTTAGGAATTTCAATATTGCAAATGCCAGGATCCTTGCCGGTGAAGCTTCAGATATCCTTGGTTCTGGTGACTTTATTGATTCAATTGACTGTGCTTTTGTAGGAGGGACAAAAAATATTGCCTCAATACTTGAGATACTTGTGGAGAAAAAAGTCCGGAGCATTGTCGTAAACGCTGTTCGGATTGAGACAGTTGTCAGGACTATTGAAGCAATGAAAAAACTTGGAATTTTTGATGAAGTGGTCCATGTCTCTGTCTCGAGAAGTGCTCCCATTGCCGGAGAAACTATGTTTAAACCTGAAAACCCGGTCTACATCGTCGTTGGAAAAACACAGAACTAAACATAAACGTTATCCTTTAGCTAATATTTTGCTTTGATATTTATTTTTCATAAACTTATGGAGCGATAATATGTTAATAGGAGTAGGACTTGGTCCCGGAGACCCTGAACTTTTGACCCTGAAAGCAGTAAATATTTTGAAAAACAGCGATAAAGTATATGTGCCAGGGCATATGGCAAAAGATCTTGTTGCCCCTTATGCAGACGCGGAAATTCTTGATTTTCCCATGATCAGGGACATTGAAGTTCTCAATGAACTCTGGAAAATGAATGCTGATAGGGTGGCAGAAGAAGCAAGGCAAGGAACTGTAGCTTTCGGACTTATAGGTGACCCTAACTTTTTCTCTACCTTCTCCCATCTAAAGAAGGTCATGCGTAAACACTATCCTGATGTTGAGCTTGCAACAGTGCCGGGAATAAGTTCAATCACTTCTTTTGCTGCCAGAACTGATGTCGCAGTTGAGAGCTCTTTTGAGGTCAGCGATGGTTCGGATATCGGGTATAAAATCCACCTGAAAGCTACACAGCCGCAAGCGATAGTTAAACAGCTCGAGGCTGAAGGATATAACGAATTCATTTTTGCGGAAAGGCTCTTTTCGGACAATGAACTTATAATCCGCAAGAAAGAAGAGATTCCTGAAAAAGGGAACTATTTTAGCATTATCTACGGAAAAAAGTGATGCAGGAAAGCAAAGGGAATGGTCAGATGGAAAGAAAAGTATATTTTGTAGGTGCAGGCCCCGGGAACCCAAAACTCATTACCGTACTCGGACGCGAAATGCTTGAAAAAGCTGACCTCGTAATTTATGCAGGTTCTCTGGTAAACCCGGAGGTCCTTAATTACACGAAGGGGGAAACTGTTGATAGCTATGGTTTGACTCTTGAAGAGACAACTAAAATAACTGCAGACGCTGTGGACGCAGGGAAATTCGTTGTTCGTCTCCACAGTGGAGATCCCTCCCTCTATGGGTCTGTCATAGAGCAGATGGAAGAGCTCAGAAAGTACGATATCGAAGTTGAAAGGGTTGCAGGGGTCTCATCGGTTTTTGCAAGCGCAGCCGCTCTTGGCACTCAGCTGACTCTTAATGGTGTTTCGGATACTCTTATTATCACCCGTCCTGCCGGAAAAACTCTGGAAAAAGATCTTATCCCTGAACTTTCTGCCTTTAATACAACAATGGCAATTTTCCTGGGCACACAGAAGATCAGGGAAATTATGGAGAAGGTCAGATGTCCGAAAGACACCCCTGTAGCCGTTGTTTTCCATGCATCCTGGGAAGATGAGGAAGTTATTGTCGGGACCGTGGAAGATATTGCGGACAAGGTGAAGGACGCAGGGATTAAACGCTCGGCAATGATAATCATCGGTGGGGTTGTTGACCCTAAAAATTACAGGAGGTCCTATTTATACGGAGTAGCCCAGGAACCGTTGTAATCACCTTTGAAAGGAATAGGGAAGTTGCAGCAAAGATAGCCGAACATCTGGAAGCCGATCTGCTTCTCTATGAAAAGGGCATATTTGAAAAAGTTTTTAAAAATTATGGGGCAATAGTTGCAGTCTTTGCCACAGGTATTGTAGTTAGAGATATTGCTCCTCTCCTCGATAACAAATGGTCTGATCCCGCTGTAGTTGTAGTGGATTCAAATCTGAGTTTTGCAATCCCTCTCCTTGGAGGACATCACGGAGCAAATGAGGTTGCTCGAAAAATCTCGGAACTGGGAGCAATTTCTGTGCTTACGACAGCTACGGAAGTTCACGGTAAGCCCTCAGTAGAAGGTATTGCAGACAGGTTAGGCTGTCAGATATTCAATAAAGAATCAACTGTAGCTGTAAACTGTGCACTTCTTGACCAGGATGTAGAAGTTCTTGAGGTTAAAGGACCCAAGATTGTTGTTGTGGACGAGAATGTATCCGTACTGGTAAGAAATCGGCAGGAGACAGCAAAAGTAAAGGACAGTAGAGGTAATAGCTAACGAGTCAACAGTCAACTGGTCGGCAACTGAGTTAATAATTAGTGGAAAAAAGATCACAAATGATCATTGGAATCGGAACTCGCAGGGGAATTACAAAAGAAGAAGTTATCGAAGCCGTGCGTCAGGCACTTGATGAACGCGGCCTGAACCTTGAAGATATTACGGCTTTTGCCTCTGCGAAACTTAAGGAAAATGAACAAGGGCTTCTGGAAGCGGGAGAGATGCTTGGTATTCCGGTAGATTTTTTGCCGGATGAACAGCTCAACAGCTATAATCCCCCTTCATTATCTCAGGCTTCTCGCTTTGGATTAAAAGGAGTTGCAGAACCTGCAGCTCTTGCCCTCTCTGAAGAAAAACAATTGATTTGCAGGAAGAAAGTATATGGCAGAGTCACAATTGCAATCGCAAAGTAAGGAAACCGGAGGAAAACTCTACATCGTAGGGATTGGGCCGGGGTCTGTGGAACAGATGACGGTCAAAGCTAGAGATGTAATCCTTAACGCCGATTATGTGCTCGGAAACAGTACTTACCTGGACCAGATAGAGAGTCTCCTTGGAACTCAGGAAGTAATCCGAAGCTATATGGGTAAAGAGGTTGACAGAGCCAGAAAGGCAGTGGAGCTTGCAAAAATTGCAAATGTTGTTATGGTTAGTGGCGGCGATACCAATGTCTATGGAATGGCAGGTATTGTGCTTGAGGTCGCTGAACACGAAGGCCTTGAAGTTGATATCGAAATTCTTCCCGGAGTTACTGCAATTCTGGCAGGGGCAAGTATGCTCGGAGCTCCTGTTGTAACGGATTTTGCAGTTGTCAGCCTGAGTGACCTTCTGACTCCCTGGGATGTAATTGAAAAGAGGCTTAACCTTGCTGCAGAAGCCGATTTTGTGATGGCTCTCTACAACCCCAAAAGCCGCAAAAGACAGTCAAACTTTTCAAGAGCAATCGAAATAATCCGCCAGTATAAAGCCGACTCTGTGCCTGTGGGGCTTGTTAAGAATGCTCTGAGAGGGGAAGGCGAGGACAGGGTTGTTACAACTCTGGGTAAGGTCATGGAATATGAAGATTGGGTAGATATGAGCACTACGATTCTCGTTGGAAATGGAGATTCCAGGATCTGGAATTCTCAAAAGAAAGATTTCATAATCACTCCCAGGGGGTATCATAAGAAGTATGACTACTGAAAAGAATTTTAGTGGTAAAGCCGGAAACCTCGAAAACCTCGAAAACCTTGATGAGCTTACCGAGCTTACAGTTGATGTTGATTCCGAACTTGTAAAAATCTGCAAGGATTCCGGGGCGAGGACCGAAGAAGCCAAAGCTATTTACATGAAAAGCCGGACAATGATTCAGGAACTCATCGGGAATAAGACTCCTGAAGACCGTTTTCGCCAGCGCTGTGTTATTGCTACCGGAGACCTTTCAGTTGCAGACATCATGCGTTTTATGCATGATCCAATCCCTGCAGGTGTAGAAGCAATTAAAAAAGGTGCCTCGATTTTCGTAGATATTAACATGGTAAAAGCCGGAATTACAAAGGCAGGGCATAAATCTGAGATTATCTGTGTACTCGATGAAGATTCTGATGCTGAAATTGCCAACAAGTACGGGATAACCCGTACTTCTGCGGGTTTTCTGGCTGCTCGGGATCGACTCGATGGAAGCATAATTGCAATCGGGAATGCACCTTCTGCCCTTATAATGGTCTGCAAACTTATTGAGAAAGGCGTAAGGCCAGCCCTTATTATCGGGCTTCCTGTAGGTTTCGTAAATGCAGCCGAGTCCAGAGAACTGGTAAGAAATCTGAAAATTCCTGTTCCCTCTATAAGCTGTGTCGGGACAAGAGGTGGGACTCCGATGGCTGTTGCATGCGTAAACGAGCTTGTAGCAATCGCAAGGGAAAGTGGAGAATAACACTTCTCCCAATTTCTTTTCTTTTTACTTCTTACTTCACTTTATATTTTCAGCCTTATTCTTTCTGTTAATTGAGTTACTTTTAGAATCTTTGATTCTACGTAATTCTCATTTTTTAAATAGTACTCTTGAATGATATGGCCAAAAATCGAATTAATCTTCTATCAAAAACGATAATTGAAACTATTTTATACAATCTGTCACATATAGTATTTCGATTATAAATAAAAATAGGGGCTTCATTTTTTAAGTTTTTCTGTAGTTGGAGGAGGTCATTTATGTATGTAGAAATAGGATTTGGTATCGAGTTCAGTAAGCTCAGTGTAAAAACAGAAGACAGAGGGGGATAATATGGTCTGTCCTGTGTGTGTGGCTGGGGGGATAGGGTATGTACTCTGTCGGTATCTTGGGTTCCCTGAAGTCGTTATGAGTTTTGTGCTCGGAATGCTGGCGACTTCGATGGCGTACTGGGTGAATCATAAAATGGGTAAAAAATGGACAAAAAGAAAAGGCCAGCTTGTAGTACTTAATATCCTATCAGGGATTATGTTTTTAGGTTCTCTAAAGTTATTTGGGTTCTGGTAGAGTCGAGAGCTCTCCTCTACCAAAGCAGGATTAAAGTTTTGATCTCTTTAAATTCCTTTTTCTTTTGGGATCAGAAATTTTTATACCCTTATTTTCACAGCTTATTTTGCTGGTTAATTCTACTTTTTATTTTTCTCAAATTAATGCTCTCAAGTGGTTCTGATAGATCATCCAGAGCCCGACTAGAACCAGTACTATTCCTGCTCCTTTTTTAAAGGCTACATCATATCGTGATATAAACCCTATTTTTGAAGATGAAACGTGCGCCGAGTATGCCAGAAACAGCATTGGCATTGCAAATCCAAGTGAGTAAATTGAGAGGGTAAATGCTCCTGTAGTAGCGTTTCCTTCCAGAGCTACCATAGTCAGAATTGATCCCAGTATTGGTCCTACACAGGGGATCCAGAGCACCCCAAGGGAAAGACCAAGCAAGAAACCTGATACTGCGCCTTCTCCATTCATTCCTCCTAGAAGGGGAAATTTTGAGAATGAATTGAAAAGGCTTATCTCAAGGAGTAATGCGAAACCCAGTATGAGAATCAAAATTTCTGCCAGGATCTTCAACTGACCTATATGGGTCTGGAACAATGCCCCAAAGGCAGAGGTTACCACCCCCATTATTGTGAAAGATATTGACACTCCAAGCACTATTGCAAGAGGTCTGAATTTACTTTTTCCTGCTGACGTTGCCAGGACTGCAGGCAGGAGGGGAAGGATACAGGGTGATAGAACGCTGAGAATTCCTGCTCCAAATGCAGTCAGAGGGGAGATTGCTTCATAAAACATGGTTTTCATTAACGCTTTTGTAGTTCAGTTGTCTATATGCCTATGATCTGAATCTTTTCCAAAAATCATGATTTTCCGAGGTTTTACTCCCGATTTGTATTGGAGTTTTGAAATTGGATCTATCGGAACAGATTTCTTTTATCTGGATTTTTCTTGCTCTTCATGGAGAATGGCAAGATTCAGGACATTTTCAAATACTTCTTTATCCCTGAGTCCGAGAACTCTTGCTTTGAACCTGTCCTTGCTAACGTTCCCGTTATCTTGCATGTAAATGTATTCTCCATTTTCAATACCCACGATAACGAAGGAATCAGGAATAGAACCTACTCCAAAATTGGGTACAATTTGCGGACTTCTGTCTATATCTACGGACATGACAGTGGCCCCCCTTCATATTCTGCTGCAAGCTTATCAAGAATAGGCTTCATATCCCGACACTCTCCGCACCACTCGGCTCCCACTTTCAAAAAAACCGGGCCTTTCTGAAGGGTTGTGTTTATTTGTTCCAGCTGGTTACTTCCACAACAGCGCTTTTTCCCTGGATAGCGTGGGAATTTGTTGAATTTTCCTGAGTTTTTTCAGTACATCCTGCCACGAAAAGTACAGCTGTAAGCAAGATCAGTGATATCGCTAATTTTTTCATATTCTCAACATCGGTTTTTTATAGCTCTTTGTTGTTTCGAGTAATTAGCTGACATCCTTCCTAAACACAGGAAGGTTGTAAAAGCTTCAGAAACGTTTGTTGTTAAAAACAATATCTTTTACTGTTTTCTCTCTTTGGCCTCGCAATTTCTAATAAATAATCTTTCGACCATACAAAACAGTGAAGGATTTTTCATTTTGAATTTTTCATTTAAAGCCGGTTTAAGTGTATGCTTTAGTTCTTAGAGAACCGATATTTCATCAGATCATTGTTCGCAAATTTACGAACATCGTTTTTATATAAAAATTTTTCTTAAATATGTGATATATATTCAAAGAAGTTAAAAAATAACCGTAATTAATGAGTTTGTTTCTGAAAATAGCTCTGATGTAGGTTTATCAATCTATTTCAATATTGTTAATTAAAAGCCTAATTTTAAAACTATTATCTTGTTGGGATGACAAATTATCAATTGTCAAATTTTCGTGGAAATTAGGTCTGTTCAATTTAGTAACTATTTATATAGAACTAAACCAGCATATTTATGTTTTCTAACCAGTCTATTTATGTTTTTCCGAGTCTATCAAATCATATAATTTTAATCTATATCCGACATTCATTAGATATTTTCGAAAAAACAGCATTTCTCATGCTATTGATTTTGAAGAGTTACTCAAAAATTTCCGATTATTACCTCAACTAAAGATTTAAGAAATGGGGTTGAAAGTTTTCATTGAAGACAGACAGGTCGAAAATTGAAAAATATTTCAAAAAAATTTCTTTGAGTAACAAGTGCAGTTACCAGAAAAACGAGAAAAGAAAAATTGTGAAAATTCTATGGACATCTGCGGAAAGTGAGCTATATGAGGCTTAATAAAATATAATAAATAGTCAAAAATAAAAAGGGGCTTTGAGTAACTGCCTTTTAAATAAGGCCGTTAATGACATTACTTTTTCATGCTAAATCGTCAGGTATTTTCTCAAATTAATGCTCTCAAGTGGTTCTGATAGATCATCCAGAGCCCGACTAGAACCAGTACTATTCCTGCTCCCTTTTTAAGGACTGAATCATATTTTGATATCGTCCTGATTTTTGAGGATGAAAAATGAGTTGAGTATGCCAGAACTAGCATTGGTATTGCAAATCCTAATGAGTAAATTGAGAGAGTATATGCTCCGGTAGCAAGGTTTCCTTCTTTCACAACTATCGCCAGAATCGAAGCCAGAACTGGTCCTACGCAGGGAATCCAGAGCACTCCGAGGGAAAGGCCAAGCAAGAAACCTGATACTGCGCCTTCTCCATTCATTCCTCCCAGAAGAGGAAATTTTGAAAAGGAATTAAAAAGGCTTATTTCCATGAGTAATGCAATACCCATTATAAGAATCAAAATTTCTGACAGGATCTTCAGATAACTGATGTATTCATGGAAAACTGCCCCAAAGGCAGAGGTTATCACTCCCATGATAGTAAAGGATATTGATACTCCAAGCACTATCGCAAGAGGTCTGAATTTACTTTTTCCTGCTGACGTTGCCAGGACTGCAGGTAAAAGGGGAAGGATGCAAGGGGACAGGACACTGAGAACTCCTGCTCCAAATGCAACCACAGGTGTAATAGCTTCGGGAGGCATGGTTTTTTAACTTCCATTCTCATTTATTTAGAAGTCTTTATAGTCTAATCGTTGCAGACTTGTACTATTTAATCAGGACTTTCCTTTTCCTTCCTGGATAAGGGCAACATCAATAAGCTTCTGATATTCTTCTTTCTCCATTTGTCCGAGAAGTCTGGCCTGGAGTCTATCCTTGCTAGTGCTTCCATCTTGCTCCATGTATACGTATTCTCCGTTATCGATGCCCATTATCAAAGAAACGTCAGGGATATATCCTATTTCGAAATAGGTTGCAAGATCTGGGCTCTGGTCCATGTCTATGGACATAATGGTAATTTTTCCACTGTTTTCTGCCGCCAGGTCTTTAAGGATGGGCTTCAAAGCCTGACATGGGCTACACCATTCAGCTCCTATTTTTACTAAGACAGGGCCTTCCTGGAGGGATGTGTTTATCTGTTCCAGCTGGGTTGCTTCAACAACAGTACCTTCTTTCTGCATTTCCTGAGAGTCAGGGGAGTCATTCTGAATCTCCTGATGATCCAAGGGGTCATTCTGAGTTTCAATAGGATCTTGTATATTCTTCCCTGGATTGTTGCCAGTACAGCCAGATGTAAAAAGCACAGTTGCAAGAAGGATTAATAGTACAATTAATTTGTTCATGTTCTCAACGTTACTTTTTGTTTATGATTTTTTGTTTTTTCTGTATAGTAATTTCTTCTCCTCATAACTGATCCTACTTCTACTTATTATGAATTTTTTACTCTAAGGCAGAATTAGGATAAGCCATAAATGATCAACTTTAAAGCAGGAGACGATTTTTCATTCTTTAATTACATTATATAAAACATGAGACCTTTTATTAAATAAGTTCTAATTGTTTAAAAAAGTTTTGAGTGATGTATGGAAGTCGTGTAACTTAAATGAAAAAAGCCAAGACCTCTTTTTAATGTATGACAGTTGGTAAAAAATAAAGTGTAAGATATATATTTGTTTCTCTGTCTTACTCTTCTTCCAGTATTTTTTCTACAGCATTCACAACACCGTCAAAGTTTTTCTGCCATTCGGTGCTGTGCTCCAGCATTCCCTGCACAACTGTGCCCTTATCTTCCATCTCTGCAATTTTCGGTTCCATAGGAAGCTTTGCAAGTATAGGAATATTGAAATCTTTTGAAGCTTTTTCCACTCCTCCTGTTCCAAACACCTCTATTGGCTTGTCGCAGTGAGGGCAGATAAGTCCATGCATATTATCTACAATACCTATAATGGGCACCTTAAGTTTTTCGGAAAATCTGATTGATTTTCGGACGCTAATCAAAGCTACATCCTGGGGGGTCGTAACAAGTACAGAGCCGTCACATTCGGGAATAAGCTGAGCTACGCTTAGTGGTTCATCTCCTGTTCCCGGAGGAAGATCTATAATAAGGAAATCAAGTTTTCCCCAGCTGACTTCTTCCAGAAACTGTTTGATTGCTCCCATCTTGGCAGGTCCTCTCCAGATAATAGGAGAATCTTTATTCTCAAGCAGAAATCCGACAGACATCACCGAGAGATTGGGAAGAACCTGGATTGGTAGAATTCCTTCTTCATTAACATCTGGCCTTTGAGATTCTAACCCAAAGATTGTGGGGATAGTTGGTCCGTGGATATCGCAGTCCAGAAGCCCCACTCTGTATCCACGCAGGGCCAGTCCGGTAGCAAGATTTGCAGCAACTGTACTTTTTCCTACTCCTCCTTTCCCGCTCATTACCATTATCTTGCGTTTGATGCGCCGAAGGTTAACTATTATTTTTGGTTCCTCTGGCTTCTTTGACAAGCTCTCCAGTGGTTGAACTTTTTCTGTCATTATTATCGCCTGTGTAACATTCCGAATTTTTCAGTTTTCCTTTTTCAGATGTTTTTACGCGTCAGCATCTTCAGCAATGTCAGCATCCTCAGCCCTGATATAGGTTCCACCTTTAATCTCTATCGCTTTTCCTGTATTGAGGGCAAGAGCTATCTTCATTCTGGCAGATTTCAGATCCTCCCAGAAGGCTCTTCTAGATATCCCCACTCTGATGGCTGCATCTTCCTGTTTCAAGCTTTCAACATCTACAAGTCTCAGGGCTTCAAGCTCTTCCACTGTGATGGACACAACTTCCAGGTCTGATAGGGGTACTCCTCTGGGTTTGAAGTATGTGACATCTGGCGTATGTTCAACACGCCTCGGACATTTTGGTCTTCCTCTGCATTTCTTCATAGGTTACTTATTCACATCGCAGAATGAATATATAATAATTTCTCTTTTCGAATAGAAAAGTTTAAATATTTATGTATTAATGCGTGAAATTGGCGCATTTATATACAAATGAGCGAAATAACTCCTTTTTATGTTCTTATTATCTGTATTTCTTCAGAAGCCAGTGAGATAAGATTGCATTTCATAAATCCGGCATTATTTCTTTTTTCACTATTTTTTCACTTCTATTCTCCCTGAAAATTCTGATAATTTTCTGGTTCTTCGATATCTCGGGCGGGTAATTTATAATTGATTATCAAATATGGTTAATGTTTTATCACAAGTTACTTGGAAAAACCATGTTCAAGATCGATGTTTATCTATTTGATGTAATCATTTTTTCAACTGAGCAATTATTTTCACCCATAAAAATAACTGAGAGCCAATCTTGTCTTTCACGGAAAAATTTATACCTTCACAGTTTATTTATGATTATAGTATCCCTATTTATGTCAAAAATCCGGGAGAAAAAGTGTGCAGTGCGCGTTATGCAGGAATAAAGAATGCTTGAAAGGTAAAAATTGCTCTGTCATTAAATCAGGACTTGACTATAGCGGTGATAATCTTAGATCAGTTCAGATTTCGACCTGGCTTGAGTCTGATTATTTGAAAAGGACAAAGCTAGAAGAAATTACTATTTATGCAAAAAGAATGGGATACAAAAAAATTGGGATCGCTTTCTGTATCGAGTATGAAAGAGAAGCTAGATTACTCTACGATATCCTTTCAAGGTATTTTGAAGTATTTTCTGTTTGCTGTAAGGTTTGCAGCCTGGAAAAGTCCAGCTTTGAGGTAAGGAGCGTGGAGGATTCGGAGTTCGAAGCTTCCTGTAATCCTATCGGACAGGCACTTCTTTTAAATGATGATTTTACTAACCTGAACATTATGCTTGGGCTTAAAACAGGTTATGATATTCTATTTGTAAAATATTCTGATGCTCCTGCAATAGCGCTTCCTGTTGAGGAACTACCTCAGATTGGAGATTCAGAAATCGATTTTATAGAATAAAAATCTGCATTATAGAATAAATTTTATAGAACCAATTCTTTTGTTTTGTGATTAAATCTCCTGGGGAAATTCATGCTAGAAAAATCCACGCACATATCTGGATCTGATTCAAAAAATATATTTAAATGCCTGAAAATTAGAGCTCATCACCTTTGTTGTATTCAGGGCTTTCAGGGCTATGGATACAGTCCTGCTTTTGTGGCTAATATGATGGCTGTGATCTCTGATATTGATGCTTTTCCTTCCAGGCCCATCAAGCTTGTGTCTGAATGTGATGCCATCTGTATTTCCTGTCCCGGAAAAAAAGAATGCTCGACTCAGCAATCAGTCCTTACTCACAGGATCAGGAACATGGACCTTGTTGTTATGGAGAAGCTGAAAATAAAAGAAGGAACTGTTATGAGTGCAGATGAAGCCTTCAGATTGATCAGTTCATTAAATAATGCCTCTGATATCGAAGATGTCTGTGGAGCCTGCAAATGGAGACAGAAGTGTCTCTGGTATATGCAGGTTGAAAGATGAAACTCTTATACCTTCTTGGAAACACTTCTTGAAAACTACTTTGAATTCGGAAAAAATTAAAAAATATCCTTTTTTCTCTTCAAGCTTTTACTTGGAACTACCT